>JBGQJH010000293.1:0-4139 GCA_041498935.1 Pyrinomonadaceae bacterium
AGCACCTCACGAACCAGCGCTCTTATTCGGTCACGGGTTGAATTATCGTCCATAAAATCATTGGTCAGTCGTCAGTGGTCAGTCGTCAGTCAACAGCCGGCAGTGGTTTGATGATTCATTGGTTTTGTAGGCGAGGGCGGCGCTTTGATACCACCGCCAACGGACTACTGACTAATGACTACTGACTGGCGACTGACTACGCCAGCCATTCATCACGCAAATCCAACAAGCGTCCGGCAGACGCCACCACTTTGCCATCGCGCATTTTCAGGTCTACCCGGCCCACGTAAATACCGCTCCTGCCAACTTGAAAAATTATCGTGTTGCCGCCTGATGGCGTCTTGGTTATCACCGGCTGCTTCATAAACGTATGCGTGTGGCCGCTGGCGATGAAGTCTATGCCGTCTACCTGCGCGGCTACCTGCGTATCGCCAATCTCGCCTGCCGCGGCGTTGGGATAGTAACCGAGGTGGGACATACCGATGACCAGGGTACAGCGTTCGGGCCCACGGAGCGTTCCCACAACCTCCCTCGCTGCTTTCACCGGGTCGTTGTATTTCACGCCCTTAAAATTTTCCGGCGTGATCAAGTTGTCGGGGCTTATTCCCAACCCGAAGAGCCCCACGCGCACGCCTCCAATCACGCGCACCACGTAAGGTTTTACACGACTCTCCAGCGGCGTGCCGCGTAGATCGTAGTTGCTCGACACGAAATCGAAGTTGGCAAACTTCATCGCCGCCGCCAAAGCATCAACGCCGTTGTCAAAATCATGGTTACCCAACGTGCCAACGTCGTACCCGATCAGCGACATCGACTTATACTCAACCTCGCCTTTGTAAAAATTGAAGTACGGCGTTCCCTGAAACACATCGCCCGCATCGATGAGCAACGTGTTGGAGTTCTCTTTGCGCACGCGCTTGACCAGGGTCGCGCGCCGCGCCACGCCGCCTTTATCCGGATATTGCCTGTCGTTTGCGGGCAGCGGGTCGATCTGCGAGTGGGTGTCGTTGGTGTGCAGAATTGTGATCAGCTTCTCGCCAGGCTCTACTTCCAAGAGCGGAGCGCTAAGCGCCGGCCACCCCATCAGCCCACTCGTCCCCATCGGCCTTGCAAGTAGTTGCAACGCGGAGCGCGGAGACGCGGCAACTACGCCGCCGGCAAGTGAAGCCTTCAGGAACGCTCGCCTGGTGATCATGGTTGTGGCGCCTCCCCTGCCGGCGATGCTGCTTTATCAAGGACGAAGCGGCCATCGAGGGTCGACTTGATTTCCCGGCCGGCTGCCGTTTCCGCTTTCACGTAGTCTGTGATGGCATCGCGAAAGGTGAGCCCAAGCGGCTTGATGTTTCTTGCCTCACGCAAAACCGAATAGTTGCCTTCTGTTTCCGAAGGTTTTGTGGAGGGACGTTTCCATAAGTAATCGATGCTAATGACGGTATATGTCGCTGCTGGATCGATTTCTTTTTCCTGACCATCAATCAGCCAGCGTGCCTGTTCGAGTTCCGGTTTCCTGTCGCTGCCTGTTCGATACTTGATGCGCGCGCCAGACTGCGCATCTCGGTAAGAAACTATTACGTGCAACAGGTCCAAAACCTGGGTTCCTGTCAGATCGAATGCCACGAGTGCGTTTTCAAACGGCATGAGTTCAAAAATATCCCGCAATCGCAGGTCGCCTTCAGGAATCACGCTCTTGCGCAAGCCGCCGCCATTGGTTACCGCCAACACGATCGGCTTGCCCAGTTTCCGGCTTGCCTCGGCGCGCATTGCGTCAGTGACAAAATTTCCAAGCGACCCGGCGCCCATGCCGCCCTTATTCAGGTCGCCTTTCAGTTTGCCAATCACCTCGTCCAGCGAGCGCACTTTCGGACCATAGATCGCCAGCATTTTGTCGACTGCCGGATCGTCAGGCAGGCTGGCGTCGACCGGAGTCTCCGTGACAGTCGCGTGAATGTCGGCTGGCGTGGGAGCGGGAGTGGCGCGCGGCGCCGCCTGGCCGAGCGCAGACTGGGCGCCACCGGCAAACACGCAAAGCAACAGCGCCCAACTAAGAAGCGCTAGTTTGGCTCTTGACACTGATATGATTCCTCTTGGCAGAAGCGAAATATAACAGTCCAAATTTCGCGACGCGATTGACCTGCACGGAGAGCTTCAATAGTATGTCGCACCATAAGGCAGTTCGCAACAGCGTTTTCTTCTGTGTGTTGTCTCCTTGTTTTGAATCAGAACCGGGAGCGGTAGCGACCGGGTCGCAGATTCAACAGGGACAAAGCAGCTGAGTGCCAGGTTTGAAGGGATGAGTATAAGCCGACTGAAGTGCTCGCACCTGGTCGCTACCGCTCCCGGTTCTGATATCAACTGAACCACTACCAGAGGCCCCAGATTGAGCCACCAACAAATGGCCGCTTTGAGTTAAACTTCTGGAATTCATTTACTGATAGGAGACCACTAACTTGGCTACTTCTTCCGCACACATGCCCTCCGAATTCCGCAATCCTAATCTTGAGGTCCTGCTTTCCGAGGAGCAACTGCAAACGCGTATCAAAGAACTCGGCGCCGAAATCACACGCGACTACGCGGGACTGAATCCACTGCTCATCGGCGTGCTGAAAGGCGCCTGCTTCTTTCTCAGCGATCTGCTGCGGGCGATAGACACACGCTTGAGCATCGAGTTTATGGCGATTTCCAGTTATGGCTCATCCACGCGCACGTCGGGCGAGGTTCGCATCATGAAGGATCTGGACGTGCCGATTGAGGGGCGTCCCATACTGGTGGTGGAAGACATCGTTGATACCGGGCTAACTCTTTCTTACCTGCTGGCCAATCTCGAATCTCGCGGCGCGGCGAGCGTTAAGTTGGTCGCTCTGCTCGATAAATTTGAGCGGCGCGAAAAGGACGTGAAGATCGACTATCTCGGTTTTCAGATTCCCGATGCCTTTGTCGTCGGGTATGGCCTCGACTTCGCCGAACGCTACCGCAACCTGCCATTCATTGCGGTATTGAAAAACCCGGAAACCGCGTAAATGCCACAACGCTTATCTGACGGCGTCAAGTGATTGGCTGGGACCGCGAGCGGGCGGGCGGGGTCCCCGGCGGGGCAGCCCCGCTGGGGTGCTCGACTCGCCCGCAATGAGCGCGCAGCGCGAAAACCGGCCTACATCACAGGAGTCCCAATGAGAAACCATCTTTTAATACTGGCAGCCTTCATCCTTTGCTTCGGCGTTGAAACCACCTACGCCCAGGACTTTTCCAAAGTTGAAATCAAAGTCACGAAGGTCGCCGGCAATGTTTACATGCTCGAAGGTTCCGGCGGAAACATCGGCGTCTCCGTAGGCCCCGACGGAATCCTGATCGTTGACGATCAATTTGCGCCGCTTGCCGAGAAAATCAAAGCAGCGCTAAAGACATTGGGCGAGGGCAAACTGAAGTTTGTCTTGAATACTCACTACCACGGCGATCACACCGGCGGCAATGTTGTGTTTGGTCCTGACGCTCCCATCATCGCGCAAACCAACGTACGCAAGCGGCTTTCCGAAGAACAGAAGTCGAAGTTCTTTAATCGCACCACGCCGCCATCACCGAAAGAGGCATTGCCGGTGATCACTTTCGACCAGGCAGTCTCAGTGTTCTTCAACGGCGAAGAGATCAAGGTCATACACTTCCCTCACGGCCACACCGACGGCGACAGCGTTATCTTTTTCACAGGCTCAAACGTCGTTCACATGGGTGACGATTTTTTCAATGGCAGATTTCCGGTTGTCGATCTCGAAGCCGGCGGCGACGTGGAAGGAATGACGAACAACGTAGGCGGCATTGTTGAGCGGCTCAGCAAGGTGCCGGGCGTGAAGATCATTCCCGGCCATGGGCCTCTTTCAGACGTTGAAGGCTTGAAGGCGTTTCACCGCATGCTGGTGGAGACGACGGACATCGTGAGAAAGCGAATGGCCGCCGGCAAGACACTGGAACAAATCAAGGCGGAAGGACTGCCTGAAGAATGGAAACCGTGGGGCAGCGGATTCATCAAGACCGACCTGTGGATTACACTCGTCTACAACAGTCTCTCGGCGAAGCACTAGATTGGCCGCGGATTAACGCGGATTATACGAATCTGAAAACCTCAGTGAGGATATAGTCTCTGGGGTGAT
>JBGQJH010000294.1:0-4138 GCA_041498935.1 Pyrinomonadaceae bacterium
CCGGTTACATTTGCCAACACCTACACACAGAAGTTTTTCGACGAGCGGCCGCGGTGGGTATCTGCCACAACAGCTGCGGTGGAAGCGGCGGGACTCAGTTTCCGAACCTTGACGGATCTCAACGCCGGTCACGCCATCTACCAGGACTTCACCAACGCAATGCTGATCGCGCGGGGCGAGCAAGTGGACCCACGCACGCCCGACGAAGCCGCCGTCATTCTCGCGCGCATCGCCGGCGAAAATCGGTTTACGCTTTATGAATATTTCATCACCGATAAGGTCGGACACGCGCAGGACATGCAGGCCGCTCGAGTGGTCCTCAGAAATCTTGCCAGGCTAATCAGAGGAGTGCTGGCGGGAATTGATTTGCATCGCACTTCCGTTATACTCACCAGCGATCACGGCAACATCGAAGATCTTTCGTCGCGCAATCACACGCTGAATCCGGTGCCAACCATCGTCTGGGGGGCTAACAAAGAACGGATCGCCAACCGGATCAAAACTCTCGCAGACATAACACCGGCTATAGTTGAAACCCTGACGGAGAAAGCTGCCGCGCATACATGACCTCTGCAAAGCATCCCGCGAAATCTGCGCCCACTCATACCGGTGACAAGAACAACCCCCGCGAAATATTTGGTTGGAAAATGTACGACTGGGCCAACTCGGCTTTTTACACGACTGTGGTTGGTGCGCTGTTTAGTCCTTACATCACGCGTTTAGCCCAGGATGCAGTAGGCAAGGGTGGCACCGTGTTGCACCTGGGGTTTCTCGGTTCGGTCACCGCCGAGTCGTTTCCAACGTTATGTGTATCAGTATCGGTGGGCGTCCAGGTTTTGTTTTTGCCAATACTTGGCGCGCTGGGAGACTACTCAAACCTCAAGAAACGCTTGATGGCGGTATTTTGCTACACGGCGGTCATTGCCAACGCTTTGCTTTTCTTCATCAGCGGCAATCTATACTTGATGGGTGGGCTGCTGTTCATCATTTCCAACGTTTGCTTTGGGGCGTCGATAGTTTTTTACAATGCTTTTCTACCGGAGATTACGACTGAGGACCAGCGTGATAAAGTTTCGAGCCGCGGCTTCGCGTATGGCTACTTCGGTGGTGGCCTGCTGCTAGCTCTGAACCTCGTGCTCGTGCTCGGTGCGGAGAGACTGGGAATCTCTGCGGGAATGGCCGTCAGGCTTTCGTTTCTTTCCGCCGCTCTGTGGTGGGGCGGTTTCGCAATCATCACGTTTAAGCGGTTGGAGACGCGGGAGGCCGCGAAGGCCTTGCCGCCAGGCCAAAGCTACCTCACTGCCGGGTTTGTCGAACTTCGTTCAACTTTCAAGGAATTGAGGAGACTCCCGTATACGCTCAAGTATCTCATCGTGTATCTGATCTACAACGACGGCATTCAGACGGTAATTTTCGCCTCCAGTGTCTTTCTTGAGCAGGAACTCTTCCGCGGACCGAATCCAACGTTTCTGTTATCGATCTTCCTCGTTGTGCAATTTGTCGCGGTAGTGGGCGCCCTTCTTTTTGAGCGTCTTGCCTACCTCATAAAAACTAAGAACGCGATCCTGGTGTCGTTGTTTCTCTGGGCAGGTGTTGTCGTTTATGCATATGGTTTTCTTCACACGACGTATCAGGCGTGGATCATGGCTATTGTTATCGCGATTGTCCTGGGTGGCTCACAGGCACTTTCCCGCTCGCTGTTTTCGCTCATGATCCCCGCAGGTCGTGAGGCCTCCTTTTTCGGAATCTACGAAGTCTCGGAGCGAGGCACTTCCTGGATGGGCCCATTGCTATTCAGCATAGTGGTGGCCCGGACAGGTTCCTACAGGCAGGCGCTGCTTTCTCTGATCTTCTTCTTTGTGGTCGGGCTGATAGGTCTGTTCTTTACTAATACCGACAGAGCCGTGCATGAGGCAGGAAATCTTGAGCCCTGGGAAGCGGCTCGCAGGTAAACATCAACTCGCAGCTTTTCTCTTGTCGGACGCTGTTGACTTCTCTATACACTCACGAGAGCAATAGACTGATAGTCCGGCGCCCATTCCGATAGCCCGTTCAGCGGGTATCCAGGTCCCACAACTCACGCATCGCACCAGCTTCCTATCGGTTTTCGCAGTGGAACCTCTGGACACTACGTTTGGATTGGGCGGTGAGTCGGCCATAGTCTTCGCTGCGCCCAGGATCTTCTTCAGAATTGTGAGGTAAGGATACAGTCGGGAATACAGCAGTAGCAGCAGGAGAGCCAACAGCGCAGCGATGACGAGAAATTTCAAAACTATTTCCGCGTGGCCAGATCTAAGATCTCACTCTGAGATTTCAGATCTGAAATTTTAGATTAACTTTTGTCATCGCCCGACTTGTTGCCTGCAGGCGCGTAGGCCACGTCAACGTTCCGCCGGCGCGGCATCGGATCCGTGGCCCGGCGGCGTGGCGTTGACTCGCGATTGCGCCGGTCCACGCTGCCCGGGGGTAGGCCTTTGCCATGTACGGCCTCTTCCAAAATGCGCGTGATTTCCTGCGACAGAGTGCGATGCTCGGCCGCCGCGCGCCGGCGCAATGACTCTTTCAGGTGGTTGGGAACGTACGCGCCAATGAAAACTCCCTTACGATTCGCCATCTCTCGCGGCCTCTCTTTCAGCGTGTGGTGGTACAGCTTTCAGCGTGTTGCGATACAGCTTGTGAAGCTCTGGAATGGTCCCGCCCAGCAAAGTAGAACAGGTCTATAAGCCGAATTCTGTACTCCGATCTCAAATCTGAGACCGGAGTGGCGATCATTCATCTAGTCCAACTGTTGCCAGATTGGATCAAGCGATCTACCCGGAGGTCGTAGTAGCCTTGATAAGACTACTTCGGGCGGGCAGCCCTGTTGACGCCTCCCTATTTGATCTTGCACTGCGAGGAGTTTGCCTGGCCGCATGTGTCACCACACGCGCCGGTGCGCTCTTACTTTAAGCCCTCGCGGGCCGCACCATTTCACCCATCACCGGGGCTTTCAAATCTCAGATCTTCAATCTGAAATCCTATTTGAGACCCAAATCTTGAGCACTCAAAGACCCGCGGCTGGTTTGCTTTCTGTTGCACTTGTCGTCACTCGAAAACCTCAGACTCGAGATTATCGGGCGCCCCGCCGTTAGCGGGCTCGCTGCCCTGTAGTGTTCGGACTTTCCTCTCCTGGACTCAACTCAAGCCTGATAACTTCCGATGTAAATCCGAAAATGGGTTTGAGCGATGAATTCCAGCAGCGACCGCCCGACCTGTTTACTTGCTAGGCAGCGGGATTATACCAAGCTGTGTTCAACACGTACAGCGGATGCACACGCAATCTTTAACCGATCTCCTGGTCTTCCGGGCGGCTTGGCGGTTCAAATCCCTGATTGCGGCATCCACGCTCGCAGGACGCGGCGACACCCGGTCCGCCTAACCGAAGTATTTGAAGCCCACGCGCAGGCTATTGAGTAGAGTTGGCGAGATGGTCAGCGCCAGAGTTATCGAGACCACCGTATGCGACAGAGCGAGCGCAAAAAGATTCGGCTGCCGTTGATACACGGCTGCCCAGATCACGCCGCCTATCAAGGTCCCGGCAGCCAGGAGCGGATTGGGAAGATGAAGCAGCGCGAAAACGACCGCGACAAGGGCGATGCTCTTCATACCTTTCCCAAGCGCGAACTGCGCCCGGCGATTGATGAAGCCGTTAAGCGCGTATTGTTGCAGCAGAGCCCAGAGCGGCAGCGAAAGGTATCTGGCGCCGACGTGGCCGGCAAATATCGCGTGACTCATAAACCAGCCGGTTAGAACTATCAAGAACACTGCGGCGGTCGTCGGCAACAACAGCAGACGACAGGAAGCGAGAAAGTTGTCGGCACGAAATCCGATCTCCGGTAGTGTTTCGCCACGCTCAAAGTGAGAGAACGCCATCAATCCGAGGGCTGACAGGATCGGAATTGCGGTTATCAGTTTGCTCCTGCCGACAAACGCAAGGACAACCCACTCAGCAATCAGGCAGGACGTAACTACAGAAGCAATTTCCCAAAGCGCCAGCGCCCGGGCGGTGTGCTCCGGAAGAGACTGTTCCATGTTTTCAACCCTGGCTATCATATGGTTTTCATTTCACCGCGTCACAGCTCGGAGTTTTCCATTCGCA
>JBGQJH010000295.1:0-4135 GCA_041498935.1 Pyrinomonadaceae bacterium
GTCCAACGTCAAAACCCCAACGCGCCTTCTTCGACTTTGGACCTTGGACTTTGGACCAGGTCATCGGACGATCAGTTCCTGACGCAGAGTTCCCGAGCCATGATCTTCAAACCAGGTGACGTGTTCCGCGACCATATCGAATTCCACAATGTATTTGCCGGGTGTTTCCGGAGCGCTTACCTTGAATTCAATGTGCGCCGTTTCGCCCGGTTCCAGATCGCGAGGCAGACGCGCACGTCCGTAGTCCCAGTCAACCTCTTCTTCCGTATCCCGCAACAAATGTGAGCCGAGATAAACCGCGCCCTTGCCGGTAGCCGCTTCGCCGGCGGCTGGCCAACGCGCGAGACCCGCGTTTTCCACTTGTAGACGAAAGCCGAGTTCGGCGGACGCCTTACAGGTTCGCGGCCCGTCTTCCAGTTTGAGTTGAGCGACAAAGTGTTTGAGCGGGTCCGTCGCTTCGCCTTTTGCCTTGCGACAAACTACGATCGCCCGCTCGTTCTTAACCTCCACTACTTTCACTTCATCAAAGCCCGTGGTGCGCAATAGCGCCTGCAACGCGTTCACCCCCGGCAGAAACCAGTTGAATACCTGTTCCTTTGCGTCAGTCGGGTTTTCGACAAAGGCGAGCGGATGCAGCAGCATTTGCTGTTCACCAAGAGGGTGCGCGAAAGATTCCGGCGTTCTTGCCGGCGGCATGATCGCGGTCTCGATGACCAGCAATTCTTTCGTCACCTGGTAAAGGTTTTCCAGCGCGAGGATTGGGTGCTTCAGGTGATAGAGCAGACCGAGAGCGAGCGTAATATCAAACTGTCCGACTGTGCGCGGGCCGAGTTCGTAAACATTCAGGCGACGAAACTCAACTTCGAGACCGAGCACCTTGCGAACAAACAATCCCTGCCTTACGTGCTGTCGTTGGCCGTCAACTCCGAGCACGCGTGCAGCGCCGCGGCGCTTAGCCTCGAAAGCGTAAAAGCCGGCATTGCAGCCGACATCGAGCAGCGTCTTACCGCTGAGATCGCTTGGAAGAATTTTCTGAATCGTCTGCCAGGGGCCAAGCGGATGATCGACTGGCTCACCCATCACGCTCTCAGTCTTGGTGTAAAGCCCGTTGCCAAGATCGATGCGGTGAAACCACGGCTCAAGTCGCTTCAACTCCGCTAAGATTTCTTCACGCGTCATTTGTTTCTTCTCTGTGCAGCCGTGTTCTCTGTCACTCTGTGGTGAACAACCGTTGATAAGCACTTACCACGGAGCAACAGAGAACACAGAGGCGGAACAGAGATTTGCTCAGCTGTTATTGCCTTCTACTTCAAAGCTGAGCACGAGCGGCTGCGATCCTCTTTCTTCAAACCAGCAGACGTGCTGATCCACCAGATCGATCTTCACGCTATAGGCGCCCGTGTCGGGCGGCGCCGGGAGTTGAATATCGAGTGCAACAGTTTGTCCCGGGGGAACGGCGCGCGGCAGCATCGGTTGGCCATGTAGCTCGCTGATAATTTCGCCGCGTTCGTTCAAAACTCTGATGCCCGGCATCACCACACCGGCGCGTACCGTTTGCCCGCTGAGCCACAGCGTGTCGCCCGTGTTTCTGATTGTGATCGGAATTTGCAGAGTCGCTCGCGGCTCAACCTTCCGTTGGAGAGAATGACGCAAGGTGATCTCGGCGCAGAGCACACGGGGCGCGCGGCTGTCAGCAACGCTCGTCGCCGGCGCGCCTTCAGTAACTTTCATGCAGGTGAGGTAATGATAGTCAGTGGCGACAGTGCGCAATGGCAACATTCGATCGCCCGGGTCACCTTCAAGCATCTCGCGTTCAAAGAGCCCGTTGACGCTGACATGGTCCCCCACGACGACAAAGCCGTTAGCGGAAATTAGCTCGCGCAGGTAGTCCGAACTAAAAGGCGATTCGAGCGTTCCATACTGACGCATCACGTCGCGGAGCTCATCTTCAGTCGCCGAGCCGCCCTCGGGCTTCTGCCCTTCGAGGATAAACAGCAAGCCGCCCACGTCCAGCATCGCCGCCAGGTGACGAAAGACCGCGCGCTCGTCTGCCAGGTGATGCAATGAGTCGTAACAAATGATCGCATCAAACTTTGCCTCAGATTCTTTTGGGAGCGGCGCGACCTCGATGTCGTGCGTAAGAAAGCGACAGCGGAGCGCAGTTTCGTGATCCAGGTTGTAGGGAACATTTTTCACGCGCTCGCGCGCCATGCTCACGAGGTCGTCGCTTATGTCAATCCCGGTGACGTTGTAGCCGAGCCGCGCGAAGTATTCGCTGAGCCAACCGGAGCCGCAGCCTACGTCGAGAATTTTTGCGCCGGCGGGCAGCGCAAGCGCAACGGCCATGTTTGCGAAGTCGGTGAAGTGTCGATGCGTTTCCGAATCCATCCCGTAGCCCGAGTGCTTCAGCGGCTTATTCGCGAGGTTGTAAAAGGGCTTCGTGCGCAGGTAGTAGCTGCGTTCGGCATCAAGCTTGCGCGGATACTCCAGTGCTGCGCGCTTGTAGTCGATGCCTTCGATACTGGGCAGGCGGCCGGGCGATTCTGCCGCCTGGGCAGAGGTCGAGTGACCGTTACCGGAAACTGCATTCGTCGCATCCTTCCCCGGGACCCCGGGCATAATGCCCGCTGCTTCCAGCCGTGGCGAAGGCGGGCAGGACGGCACCCCGATCGGGCTGCCCGATTGTGGAACCCGCGCTGGCCGCGCTCCCGGGAGGGTAAACTCCGCGGAGGGCGCGAGCACTGCGACTTCACGAGCGACGCCACGTAGCAGCGCCTCGTCATTTCCAGGTACACCGAGCAAAGACATCTCGTCCGCGACGTTCCGGAGAAACTGTTTACGAGGGCGAAGGGCAATCACTTCGCGGATGAACGCCAGGTAGCGCGCGGCGCCCTGTTCGATGTTATGTTCCGAGAGAATGTAATGGCGCGCGTTCTGACCTATGCGCTCGCGAAGGTTTGGGTCTTCGATAAGCCGGCGCAGAAAGGCCTCGAGCAGTGCATCAGCATGCCGGTCGTGGTCTATTTTTACTACAGCATCATTCGGCAATTCAGAAAACGCGCCGACGTCGAAGACGATGGCGGGAACTCCAGCTGCCATGATGCGACAGAGACTCGCGGAGGTTTCGCCGACCGTACGCTCGCGCAAGTTGAGCGCGATGTCGGTCGCAGCGATGCGCCGCTCAAACTCGTCCAGCGTCACGTGCCCGGTGATCGTAACGCGATCCTCCATGCCGTATTTGCGCACCAGCGTGCGCACGTCGAAGAAGGAATTCGGCGCGCCGACCAGGGTGTAATGAAAATTGTGATCGGCTTTGAGCGACGAGAGCGCTCGTAGAGCTTGCTCGATCCCTTTGCCCGGGGTGATCAATCCGAAGTTGGCGATCTGCACCATGCCGGCTGCGTCGTTTGATTCTATCGTAGCGTGGCTCGTCTGCGACGGCTTAATCGGCATGTTGATGTGCGCGACCGGGACGGCGGGCGCGAGTCCTGCGAAGCGCGCGCGACTCCATTCCGAATGCACGATGATCGCTTCCGCGCCTCGAGCCAGACGACGGTTAAGCGGGAAGTCGGTTGGCCGCGCCAGCAGCGGAGGGGTGCTGTCGCGCAGCAACGCTTCGGCTGCTTCGCGCGTAGCGTCATAGCCGTGACATGCGGCCACCTCTTCGAGATAGATCTCGATGCGCCCACGCGCCTGGGCCAGTCCGAGAAAGAAATCCTGCAAGGCAAAATCGTGGAAAACGACAATGCCCGGATGCTCGCGCGCGACTTCCAGCATTCCAGAGTGATAGCGATGATCGTTGCCCAGGTGATAAACGACCGCGTCGTAGTCGCTGAGCGTTTGCAGCACGGCCGGCTCGCGGCGGTAATCGTGACAAGCAAACCGGGCGCGTATCTCAGGGTTCGAGGGTTCAAAGCCATCAACGAACAGAGTGATGTCCGCGTCGGCGGCGAGATGAGGCAAAAGCTCTTCGCTGTAGTCGGATATCCCGGAAGGCTGTGGGTTCAAAGGGCTGAAGTAAGCGAGTTTCATAAAAAGAGGTCAGTAGTCAGTAGTTCGTGGTCCGTGGTCAGTATAGAGTGCGACTACCACCGACAGGAAGTAAGAAATTGTTGGTAAAGTCTACCCCGCCTTA
>JBGQJH010000296.1:0-4130 GCA_041498935.1 Pyrinomonadaceae bacterium
CGCGTGGCGGGCCTCGTATAGCCCCGAACGAAATGCCGAGGTGATCAATTCGATCAGCGCTGCGCCGTTCAGATATCGTCTCAGCCATCTGGTTTCGCGTCTGTTCTTCCGCGGCATCTATTTTCCGCAGATGAACAAGCGTGCCTGGCTGAAACTGGTCTTTCAAAACCGGCGCCCGATTTTCACCCTTTCAAAGGAAGCGATAGGCATGTGGCGTTCGCACCGAAAGAACAAACCAGCCGTTAGCGACGAACCCGCGACCGTGATGAACCGACAGAAGGCTGCCTGATCCGAAACAACCTCGATCCCGCATCGCGTCTCTGATATAAAACAGGCTTGGTTCTGTTTCAAATCAGACGATTACGTGCAAACAACTCCAACCGATAAGCCTGCAAATCTGCGCGCAAAGCTGGCCGACTACCTCAGCCTCGAACGCAACGTCTCGATAGCTTCCGCGGCGGTCTTTCTGCTTGGTCTCGGCGAGGAGCTTTGGAAGAAATTCCTTCCCAAGTATCTTGAAGCGCTTGGCGCCAGCACACCCATCATCGGCCTATTCGGAACCGCGGAAGACTTCTTTGACGCAATCTATCAATACCCCGGCGGTTGGATCGCCGATCGCCTGGGGCGCCGGCGCGCCTTCCTGATTTTCGTCGCCATCGCTTCGGCTGGCTACCTTGTCTACTACTTTGCTTCTTCGTGGCCACTCGTTTTTGTCGGCCTCGCCCTGGCGATGGCCTGGCAGAGCATGGCCTCGCCCGTAATCTTTGCCGTCATCGGCGATTCCCTACCGCCGGAACGGCGGGCGATGGGATTCACCCTGCAGTCGATCCTGAAACGCGTGCCCATCGTTATCGCGCCGGTGATCGGCGGAGCAATGATTGCTTCGCTGGGAATCGCCAGGGGCATCCGCGCTGGTCTGTTGGTTACTCTAGCGCTGGCCGCGTTCGCCTTCCTGCTGGTGCTGAAAGTAAACATCGCAATCAAAGCATCTGAGGCGACAAGTATCCGTGGCGTGTGGCGCTCGTTTCACGCGGCGCTTAAACGCCTGTTGATTTCCGATGTCATCATCAGAATGTGCGAAGGCATGACGGGCGTTCTGACGATTCTTTACGTCACGAATGTGCAGGGCTTCAGCACCGCGCGTTACGGCACGTTGATCGCGATTCAGATGGTCACTTCAATACTGGTTTACATACCGGCAGGCAAGATTGCGGATCGTATTGGGCGCAAGCCGTTCGTTATTGTCACGTTTTTGAGTTTTGGCTTGTTTCCCCTGGCGGTGATGTTTGCCTCGAGTTTCGCGTTTCTGATAGTCGCTTTCATCATTGGCGGCCTTAGAGAAATTGGCGAGCCGGCGCGCAAGGCGATGATCGTTGACTTCGCTCGCGAGGATCTGCGAGCGCGATCGGTGGGGCTTTACTACCTGATCCGCAGCCTTTCCATCACGCCGGCTGCCGCAATTGGCGGTCTCCTGTGGAAGATCGCCCCGCAAGTTCCATTTGTGACGGCAGGAATCATTGGATTGATCGGCACAATTGTTTTTGCATCGACCGTAGAGGAGAGATACGCTAGCTAAGTTCAAAACTGAAATCGTTCAAGGAAAGGAAGCGCCATCATGAAAAGCTCGAGCATTGATAACCAACCCAAACGTTACGAGTCCTGTGAGCAGTGGGTTAAGCGTTTCTCTCTAGTTCTGCAGGCTCTGCTAATTTTGAGTCTTTCACTTGCTACCGAGGCGCAGATCAGGTTCGGCGCTGGCGCGAATCAACAGAAAGGCGCCCCTGAAGAATGGCAGGCAGTTGAGAAAGCGATCGGCAGGAACGGTTCGATGCAATCAGGAGACGTGTTCAAGATCGGCCTGCCGCGAAACGATCTTGCAGTGACAGTTCGGGGTGTTCAGATCAATCCTGTACTCGCTCTTGGTTCCTGGGTTGCGTTCAAGAAAACAGGAAACATGACCATGGTCATGGGCGATCTTGTCTTGACGGAAGGCGAGGTCGGGCCGGTCATGTGGTCACTCCAGCAAGATGGCATCGAACAAACTGCACTGCATAACCATGTGCTTGATGAATCGCCACGCGTCATGTACATGCACATCAGCGGGCACGGCGATGCGCTGAAGCTGGCCCAAGCTATTCGTCACGCGTTGTCGTACACGAAGACGCCGCTTGAGAGTCCACCAACCGCTACTCTAAAACGGCGAGCACCTGAGGAGTTGGACCTGCGCAAGGTTGAGCAAGCTCTGGGACGGAGCGGCAAAGAAAACAGCGGCGTCTACCAGTTCAGCATTCCACGCGCCGAGAAAATCATGGAAGGCGAAATAGAGGTGCCGCCTTCCATGGGTGTGGCTACGGCAATCAACTTTCAACCTACGGGAGAAGGCCGAGCTGCCATAACCGGTGACTTTGTCTTGACCGCAACTGAAGTGAATCCTGTGATACGCGCTTTGCGGGAAAATGGAATCGCAGTCACCGCTCTTCATAGTCATATGCTCTCCGAGTCTCCTCGACTGTTCTTCATGCACTTCTGGGCTAACGACGATGCGGTGAAACTCGCTCACGGTCTGCGGTCAGCGCTGGACAAGACAAATTCAGCTCCACGCTAGCCGGAATTTGGCTCTGCAGACGTTTGTCGCTTAGTTTAGCGATAGATGTAGTACTATGGCCGCGCGGAGCAGCCCCCAAGACTAATCCGCCAAGGATTTCCGAGTAATGCGTAACTTCCTCGCGCGAAGCATTATCGCCCTTCTGCTTGCGCTCCAGGTTCTAAGCCCAACTTTCGTTTTCAGCCAACAAGAAGTTCGGCAAAGGCGATCCCACCCACCTGAGAAGCCACAGAAGACTTCTTCTCAAACTGCGTCCGGCGAATGGCCGCCGCCTGCCCCACAAGAGAACATTACACTCGACCAACGCAACGCGGACTCCTCATCGACACAGGAACCAACCATTCGCGTCGCGCTCGCTACCGATGCGCGCTCGGCAACAATCTCTACCCGCGGTCACTTAATGAATGCCACTGACCTGGCTACGACGCTCGTCTCCCTGGACGTGGCGCGTGTGCGGCTTGAGCCTCGTCTGCTCTCGCCACTGCCGGTCAGTGATAACCCGGATATTTATCGAATCCAGATTGCGGGACTGTCTGCGCGGGTTGACGCAGAACAAAAATCCCGCGAGGTCCGGGAAGCCATTGGCGAAGATTCGCAGGTCGCTTACGACACCGAAACAAAAACGTGGGGACTACTTGTCGGCGCTCGCCGCCCGCAGATCGAAGCGGAGGAATTGCGCGCTCGACTCGAAAACTCCGGCATCGACGCGACGATTGCGCCCGCTGGCGGCACATCTGCGTCAATGGGCCCTGCTTCAACTCCGGAGGCTCGGGAGACGGCTTCGGCCGCCCGGGCAACCATGCCTCCGCAGTCTCCGCTGGCAAAAGGCAGGGCCTCTCAACAAAATTCCGGGCCGGCGCCGGCTGTCCAATCTAAAGCCCAATCTAAAGCCCCATCTAATGTTAGCGTGCGGACTGTCGCGCGGTTCACGTTACCTTCGCGTGAAGTGGTGGCTTCGGCGCCGGGTGCAGGCCGCCTCTTCAGCTCCAGCGCGCCGGTGACTTTCGCGTCTGACAGTGAAACAACGCCAGTGCGCTTTGACGATCGACCATATCGCGGGCGCATTGAAGTCTTCACAAACACGCGCGGCGCGCTCACCGTTGTTAACGTGCTCGGACTCGAGGACTACGTTAAGGGCGTTGTGCCGAATGAACTCTCAGCCGGCGGCTTTCCGCTCCTGGAAGCCCATAAGGCGCAGGCAATCGCCGCGCGCACCTATGCCCTGCGGAATCGCGGGCAGTTTATGTCGCAGGGTTATGACCTGCTGCCGACAACTCGAAGCCAGGTGTATCGCGGGCTTGTTTCGGAGAATTCTCTTTCGTCGCGCGCGGTTGATGAAACACGCGGGGTGATTGCGACCTACAACGGCGAGCCGATCAACGCTCTCTACACTTCGACCTGCGGCGGCCGCACCGAAGATGCAGAAAATATTTTCAACGACGCTGTTCCGTATCTGAAGGGGCGCGAGTGTGCCGCGGAAGGCCGCGCCGCGCTTGCTCCTTTTACAATCAAGACAACGCGCGAG
>JBGQJH010000297.1:0-4119 GCA_041498935.1 Pyrinomonadaceae bacterium
GGAGCCTGGCTTCAAAGAGGCCATTGATTTTCTCACCGACCCGGAGCGGCAGTTGATAAAGTTCACATCCGAGAATCAGGATCTCGATAATCCGTATAAGCCTTTCAATACTGTTCCGCGAAATCTTTATCACTCGTCCCGCTGGCAGGACCAGGCTGAGGGAACAATTTTCGACTTCCACGTCGAAGGGATTGAAGACGCACGCTGGGAATTTGATTTCATCGAGCCGACGATCAACCATTCTTTCCGTTTTCCCAGCGAGGCACTGGGCGGACTCGATTATGGCTCTCGGTTTTGTCTGGCTACGCTTAATCTCGATGTAGTTCCGTTGCTGGCAAAGACAGATCACCTCAAAGTGTTGGAAGTCGGCGGCGGCACTGGTAGCTTTGCCAGATCGTTCTTGCGGCATGCACGCGAACTACGGACAGCGACGGGCAACGAAGTCAGACTGAACTACTACATCATGGACCTGTCGCCGGCTTTGATTTCCAATCAAAAGGAGATGCTTTCCGGGTTTTCGGTCGAACACTTTCAACAGGATGCTACCAAACTCAATCTTCCGGGCCATGCATTTGACCTGATACTTGCCAACGAAGTGATCGCTGATTTTCCCACCGCCGACGTGCAACGCTTTCGCGATGAAGCTGAAGGGCGAAGCGGCGAAGGGACTATGAGGTGGCACGGCGAGGGCGCGTACTACATGGAGAAGTACGATCTTTCAGACGATGGCGCGCCCCAATCTTTTCTCATCAACGCGGGGACCTTTCACTTTATTGAGCGCGTCTGGGAACATCTATCACCGGGCGGCACGCTAATCCTGACCGAGTACGGCAGCGCATCGAGATATGCGGTGCCAAGTTATCACCTGAACCACGCTGAGTATTCCATTCACTTCGGACATCTGGAGGCGTGCGCGAAAAAGGTGGGCTTTGATTGCAGAATACTCATGTTGAAGGAATTCCTTGGAATAGTTGACGACGTCTTAATGCTCGACGGGCAGGAGGAACATCTGCTTTGTCTGAATCACGTGCTCGGGAAATACGGGATCTCCTTGCCGTATGCTTTAATCTCAAAAACGGAGTTCGAGCAGCGACTTGCAGGCGTGGGAGATCGGATCGGATTGACCGGCGTCACATTCTCGCCGCTGCGGAGCGGTTTTCACTTCGGACCCAATTTCCAGGAGTTTATGGTCTTGATCATGAGCAAGCCGCAATAGTCGGATCTGCTTTGCAATTGGTTTTTGGACGATCGATTTTGTTGAAAGGAATGATTATGGAAGCTGCCTTAACGCATCAGGAGTTTGCTCAGAGTCTGAATACGAAGTTTCAGGTTCAGATCGACGCGAGTACCAGCGTCCAATTGGAAGCAGTTGAGCTGTCAGAGTTGAAACAGTCTGCCCGCCAGGAGGAATTCTCGGTGGTATTTCAAGGGCCAAACGAGACGTTCCTGGGACAAGGTATGCGGCAGTTCTCGCACAGCCAGATGGGACAGTTTGTCATATTCATCGTTCCCATTCGCCAGGACAACAGAGGGTATTATTACGAAGCGACGTTCAATCGCGTTCGCTCGGCTGAAGAGGCTCAGATTGCGAAAGAGTCATGAACGCGAATTGGTCTCACCGTGGCAGGTCTCGAATTTTCAAATGAACAACCAAATCGATCGGTAACGCTTCGTCCCGTCGGCCCTAACGATGAAGCTCTTCTGCTGGCTCTTTACGCCAGCACACGGGCCGATGAGCTGGCTTTGCTTTCGTGGGGCGAGGAGCAGCAGCGAGCGTTTGTCGGGGCGCAATTCGCCGCGCAACAAGAGCATTATCAAAAGCTCTATCCGCAAGCTAAACACGACATCATTCTTGCCGGCGATCGGCCAATTGGGCGCCTGTACGTCGCCCGGCTGGACCAGGAAATACGGATCGTGGACATCACGCTTTTGCCGGACGAGCGCAGTGCCGGCATCGGCAGCTATTTGCTAAGAGGCTTGTTGGGCGAGGGCGCGCGGGCGGGTAAGAAGGTTCGCATCTACGTGGAAAGTTTCAACCGGTCGCTTGGGCTCTTTGAGCGATTGGGCTTCTTGCGCGCGGAACAGAGGGGAATACACGTCCTGATGGAACACACGCCGGCAGCACCCTGATGAAATCAGACGCGGGACATTTCTTGTATCGAATGACGGTTTGAATCAGGTAACGAAAGGCAGTAGGCTGCTCAATACTACGGATGCAGCCGATTGATCACCGCCTCGTAGTAGGGAGCGGGTTTGTCCCTGCTCATGACGGGCACAATCAAAAATGAAAACATACCCAGTCGCGCATGCTCAATTAGATAAGTATGCTGTCTGAGAGGTGTTGAGTGACTGCCGCGGAATAGAAGAGAGAAACCCTCTTTCCCATCTCTGGCTGATTTCTTCGAGCGCAGTTCCGCGACCTCAACCAACTTGAGTGCAACTTTTTGGTTTGACTCATTGATCAGAAACTGCGTGTTCAGTTGGGACTCGAACGCCGCTTTTGTCAGACCCAGGCCCGCCGCGGGAGGAGCAACGGATTCACCGAAGATCGTGCCGGCAGAAACATCGCTGGCAAGACCGAAGGGCACTCCGGCTGCTAGCGCAACCAGGGTCCCCTGTTTTAAGAAACTTCGACGCGAAGTTGGCATGTGCTCATCCTCCCAAAGACGATTTCTAATGCTTGGAAACGCGAAAAGTAGGGACGCAGTCTATTTCTTCTTCCAAAAACTTTCAACAAAAAAAATTTCTTCTTGAAATCCCCCTGACTTAGGTATATATTCCCCCGCGTTCCATCACAGCTTTTAGGGTTTTGGTACGGACAGACGCTGCCGAGAGCTAACCGACAAGTGTCGAAGATCGAGTTCTTCTTCAAGCCAGAACTCGCACTTGTGAGTCTTACGTAGAGCAAACACCAACGGAGATTGCTTCAGCTTCGTTATGCATTGGATAGGCACTATCGTCTTCCTTTGACTTAAGGAGAGGGGAATATGGCACAACCATATGTAGGAGAGATCAGGATGTTTGGCGGTAATTTTGCGCCGGCGGGTTGGATGTTTTGTGAGGGACAGTTATTACCAATTGCCGAGAATGAAACGCTCTTCCAATTGATCGGCACCACTTATGGCGGAGACGGCCAAAGCACGTTCGCGCTGCCCGATCTTCGCGGCCGGCTGCCGATGCATCAGGGCAACAGCTTTACGCTGGCTGAGACGGGCGGCGCCGAGACGGTGACCCTAACCACCCAGCAAATACCAACTCATACCCACCCCTTGTCGTGTTCGTCCGCACCAGGGACGGGCAGCAATCCCCAAGCCGGGATCTGGGCGCCGTCGGACGTATCTCAGTACAGCACCCAAGCCAGCAGCGTGCAAATGGGGAACCCGCCCATTAGCAGCGATCCCACCGGAGGTAGCCAGCCGCACGATAACTTCCAGCCGTATTTGTGTGTTGATTTCATCATTTCTCTTTTTGGGATCTTCCCGTCTCCAACATGAAAACTGGGCGAGTTGGCATCTGGATTGGAAAACTATCGCTATTGAAGTCAAGCCGAACAAACGCGAATGATTAACGCGAATGATAAGGAGTAACAACCATGGCTGAACCATTCTTGTCAGAGATTAGAATATTTAGTTTTGTCTTTGCCCCAAAGGGCTGGGCGACGTGCGACGGTCAGTTGCTGCCCATTAATCAGAACCAAGCACTGTTTTCGTTGTTGGGCACTACTTATGGCGGCAACGGCCAGACCACCTTTGGGCTACCCAACTTGCAATCCCGGGTCCCCATCCATTTCGGCAACGGCCATACGTTGGGAGAAGTGGGTGGCGAGCAGGCCCACACTCTGTCGACCGCTGAGTTGGCGACCCACCTGCACGGTTTCACTGGTAACACGGCCGTCGTCAGCGCGGCCGCAAACGCGACTCAGATTCCGCCCACGAACAATTATTGGGCCAACAGTGGCAAATCGGTCTACAGCACCAATCCGGGAAATGCCACGATGTCGCCGCAGGCGGTAACTAATACCGGCGGCAGCCAGGCACACTTGAACATGCAGCCGTTTTTGGTGCTGAGTTTCTGCATCGCGCTCCAGGGAATTTTCCCATCGCAAAACTAGAAGGAAGA
>JBGQJH010000298.1:0-4109 GCA_041498935.1 Pyrinomonadaceae bacterium
CATTTCACTGCTCCGCTGGACGCAACAAGGCGCCGCAAGCGTTAAGGACAGTCCAAAGCGTCTCGACGCCGGCCGTGAGGCTTTCAAGAAACTCGGGGTGGAAATAAAAGACACTTACCTGACCATGGGTCGTTACGACCTCGTCTGCGTAATCGAAGGACCCGATGATGCAACTGTTGCTCGGGCACTACTGACACTCGGATCTCAGGGCAACATTCAAACCGAGACGCTGAAGGCCTGGACTGAAGCCGAGTTTCGCAAGATCACCGGATCGTTGTAAGAAAGGTCCAAAGTCCAACGTCCAAGGTCCAAAGTCAACCATAGCAAAGCAGCCTTTGGACGTTGGACTTTGGACTTACTTGCGATGGCCCGGCCCGCGAAGCACTCGTCCGGCCAGGGCCGGCGTTCGCTGGCCATTGTCGACGCTGATTTGACCGTTGACGATCACGAAATTGATGCCAACTGGATACTGGTTTGGTTCTTCAAAAGTCGCGCGATCGATTACCGTTTTCGGATCGAAGATCGTGATGTCTGCGAAGTAGCCCTCACGCACCAGGCCACGCTCTTTCAAGCCGACGTTGGACGCGGGCAATCCGGTCATTTTATGGATTGCGTATTCGAGCGGCATCAGATGCTCGTCGCGTACGTAATGGCCGAGAATACGCGGATATGTTCCCCAGCCGCGCGGATGCGACTTTGATCCGGCGAGCGGACCGTCAGTGGCGCGCGCGCCGCTGTCGGTGCAGATGCTTACGAACGGCGATTTTAGCGCGGCTAGCATGTCATCCTCGATCATCATGAAAAAGATCGCGCCGGTCTGGCCGTGATCGGCAATGATGAAATCGAAGAGCGCGTCGAGCGGATTTTTGTTTTGTGCGGCCGCGATTTCTGCCAGTCGCTTGCCCTGCCAATTTTCCAAATCGCGATTTACCACGGCGCCGATCAGTATGCCACCGGGTCCGCCGCTGCCGAGGTAGATGTTTTCCCAGGTTTTCGAGTCGGCAGCAATTTCCCACTTCAGTCGCTCACGAGTTTGCGGGTCACGCAAGCGCGCAATCATGCGCTCCGTTCCGCCTTCGAGCGCCCAGGGCGGCAGGCAGGCACTCAACGAAGTGCTGCCGGCAACATACGGATAGACGTCGGCGGTAATTTTCAAACCCTGCCGGCGCGCCGCGGCAATTCGTTCCAGGATTTCCGGCATGCGCCCCCAGTTTTTCTTGTAGGCAGTCTTCAAATGCCAGATCTCTACGGGGGTGTTTGCGCGTCGCGCGATTTCGAAAACCTCTTTCATCGACGCATCAATTGCATTTGCCTCGCTGCGCTGGTGCGTGATGTAAATGCCGCCGTACTGCCGCGCGACTTTCGCGAGCTCGACAATCTCGTCGGTCTTCGCGAAACGCGCCGGGACGTATTGCAGTGAAGTTGAAACACCCAGCGCCCCGTCTTTCATCGCGTTGGCGACAAGCTTTTTCATTTCCTCTAATTCAGCAGGAGTAGGCGGCCGGTCGTCGTAACCAATTACGTACTCGCGCACCTGAGTGGCGCCGACAAAGGTGGCGAGGTTGACGCCCGACCCCTGCTTTTCCAGCCGGCTGAAATATTCGCCGAGCGTGCGCCAATCGACGGTAAGTTTGTAACGACGATTAAAGTCTTCCTGCTCCTTGATGAGCCGCTCGTTGATTGGCGCAATCGATTCACCTTCGCCGGTGATCTCGGTCGTCACGCCCATCATAACTTTGCTCATCGCGCGCGGGTCTATCAACAGATACGTCTCGGATTGGCCCAGCATGTCGATAAAGCCGGGGGCCACCACCATGCCCGCGGCGTCAATCTCGCGAGCGCCGCGGACATTCTTCAGCTTGCCTACGCCCACGATGCGATCGCCATTGATCGCGACGTCGGCGACGTAACCCGGGCGGCCCGAGCCGTCGATGACCAGCCCGTTCCTGATTAGAAGATCGTATTGCGGCTTTGCAGCCGTCGTAGAGTTTGGAACGAAAGAAAGGAGAAGCATGGTCGCCAGGCCTAAAGAAAGTGAAACTCGGATAAGCATTATTTCACCAGTTGTTGGATTGAATGGAGCGCTGCATCGTAATGATAAGTATTCAGAATGTCTAGATTTCCAAGTCGTTAGAGCGGGGGTAAACCGCCCTTCCCAACCCCGAGACTCCGATCGGACGCTTCGTTATGTTGCTGGAAAGCCTTTCAATCTGGTCATGACGATCAACTGCGATCAGCTCCCGGTGGGGAAGGGTGGTTTACCCCCGCTTCGATCCTGCGTAGAATTCAACGCCGTGACAAACCAACCAGTAACACTAAAGCAAGTTGCCGAAGTAATCGGCGGAAGACTATCCGGCGATGCGAACGCCCTGGTAACAGATGTCAGCCACGATTCGCGCCGCGCCGGTCCCGGCAGTTTGTTCGTTGCCGTCCGCGGCGGATTGTTTGACGCGCACAAGTTTATTCCGCAGGTGATCGAGCAGGGCGCGGCCGGCGTGATCTCTGAACTCGAGCCGAGGGAGGAATTGCAGTCAGGAAGGGGGCTCGCCCCCGCAGCTCCTTTCGCATGGATTCAAGTTCATGACGTCAGACGCGCAATGGCGTTGGCCGCCGCCGAAGTTCACCATCATCCGTCACGCGAGCTACAGCTTGTCGGCATCACGGGCACAAACGGCAAAACCACCACGGCCTATCTTATCGCCTCGATTCCGGAGGCTGCGGGCGAACCGGTGGCGATGACAGGCACGGTCGAATACCGTCTTGGCGCCGCGCGTCGCAAGGCTGAACGCACCACGCCCGAGGCCACCGACATGCAGCGCCTGCTGCGCCAGGCAGTGGAGCTTGGTTGCAAGACGGCGGTGATGGAGGCGTCTTCGCAGGCAATGGATTTTCATCGCTGCGACGCGCTCGAATACGCGATTGCGGTTTTCTCCAATCTCACGCGCGACCACCTCGACTATCACAAGACGATGGAGAACTATTGGTACGCCAAGCAGCGGCTATTCGATGGCAGGTTGGGAACAAGACCGCGCGTTTCTGTAATCAACGTCGATGACGTTCGCGGAGTGGAGCTGGCCGAGCGACTCGAAAAAGAGGGTTTGTGTGTTGTTCGTTACGCAGTTAAATCAAACGCGGACGTCACCGCGCGCGACGCCAGGTTTTCACTGGAGGGCATGAGCTTTAATTTGAAAACCCCGGCTGCAGAGAAAGAGTTTCATTCGCCTCTGGTTGGTCCGCCGCACATCTACAACACGCTGGCAGCCGTGGCCAGCGGCCTGGCTCTCGGCTATGAACTCGAGGTCATCACCCGCGCGCTGGAAAAATGCACCGGCGCTCCGGGCCGCTTCGAGCGCGTGCCGCATGCTGGAGATTTTGCGGTGGTAGTTGATTACGCGCATAGCGATGACGCGCTGCTCAACGTGTTGCGCACGGCGCGCGAGGTGACGAAGGGAAAAATAATTACAGTCTTTGGTTGCGGCGGCGATCGCGATGGTTCAAAGCGCGGGCCGATGGGTGAAGCGGCGGGCAGTTTGAGTGATGTAGTAATTCTGACTTCTGATAATCCGCGCACCGAAGACCCGGAAAAAATCCTCGCAGATGCAGAAGTAGGAATTCAGAAAACGGGCAAGCCTTACCAAAAAATCGCAGACCGCCGCGACGCGATTTACCAGGCGATCGCCGCAGCGAGCAGTAACGATTTAGTCTTAATTGCCGGCAAGGGCCACGAGGATTACCAAATCATCGGGCGCGAAGTTTTCCACTTCGACGACAAGGAGATTGCGCGCGAGGCTTTAGAAGCGCGATCCCGTTAGCTGTCGGGGCACGGCATGCCGTGCCCCTACGACTTACTCCGCTGGTTGTTCCGGATATAAACGCGACCAGATCCAATAGACTGGCAGCCCAAGCGCGATCAAGCCGATCCCGGCGAGTGGCGGATTGCGCGCCAGAATTCCCAGTCCTGAAAGCAGGTGGCCCTGCATAATTAGCTCCGCACCGTTCGCGGCATCGTCGCGAACTCCCAGAAGTGTGGTCCCAAGAATCAATGCGGTGGCTAACAGGAAAAGTATGGGGACGACGGGATAGCCCCAGGCGCGATAGGGACGCTCTGC
>JBGQJH010000299.1:0-4057 GCA_041498935.1 Pyrinomonadaceae bacterium
CTGGAATTTCCTTGAGTTTTTCGGCTAATGTCACTTGTTTAATGTTACCGGAAACTGAAGTAGGGTTACATTCTAACGCACCAATTCAGTGAAAACCACGAGGCCACAAAATCAACATCTCAACTTAGAAAATCTCAGGGTTGAGAAGGCGGGCTTGCCGCCGCTCAACGTGGTTAACAGGATGCGCCCAAAGATTCAAACAAAGAGCGGGAGCAAGCCCACCTTCCCGACCCTGAGATTTCGACCCAGATGACTTTATGCGGTTTCCTTTTATTTTGCCTGACAACAAACAGTTCGACGCCGTTGGCTTCGGTCTCAACGCAGTCGATCACCTGATCGTGGTGCCGGAGTATCCCGCGTTTGACACCAAGCTTCGTCTGCTCGAACACAAACAAGCGGCCGGGGGACAAGCAGCGACAACGATGGTTGGTTTGCAACGCCTGGGACTCCGGACCGCGTACGCCGGGCGATTTGGTTCAGACGAGGAAGGGCAGTTTGGCTTGCGATCGGTAAAGGATGAGGGCGTCAACATCGAGTTCGCGGAAGTGATTGAAGGCGCGCGGAATCAGATCGCCTTCATCATCGTCGATGCACGCAATGGCGAGCGCACCATCATCTGGGACAGAGATGAAAGAGTGAGTTACACGGCAGATGAGGCGCCGGTCGCGTTAGCTTCCAGCGGCCGTGTCTTGCATCTCGATGCTCATGATCCACCGGCGTGCGCGCGCATGGCTCACGCAGCTCGTGCCGCAGGCACGATTGTTACTGCCGACATCGACAACATCTACGAAGGGCTTCCTGAACTGCTTCCGTTAATCGATGTGTTAATCGGCTCGAGGGAGTTTCCCCATCGCTTGACAGGCATCGCTCCGGAGCGCGCGTCACTCGTCGAATTGAAGGCTCGTTACGGTTGTGGAATAGTCGGGATGACGAAAGGCGCGCGGGGCGCGACTATCTATTGCGAAGGACAGTTCATCGAAGCGCCTGCTTACGAAGTGCCCGGCGGTTGTCGCGACACGACCGGCTCCGGAGATGCTTTTCATGCAGGCTTTCTTTACGGACTGTTGCGCGGTGAAGATGTGGAGACAAGCCTGAGACTGGCGAATGCAGTGGCAGCGCTGAAGTGTCGCTCACTCGGTGCGCGCACCGCCTTGCCAGGGGTAAACGAATTGAATCAATTTCTTCGTAACGCAAACTGTTAGTTTGCGACAGCTAGTTAATGAGGAGACACAGTAGTGGACAAGTTACTCTTGCCGGTACTTTTAGGAACTAATCGAAAGAAACGAAACAGCGTACTCGCCGCGAAGTGGTTAGTCGGCGAGATGGAGAAGCGGCCGGAGATTGAGACAAGATTATTCGATGCGAGCGACTTCGCGTTGCCTCATGATGACTACGGTCAGGAACTCAAGGGCCTCTTTCCGGAGTGGCGCGACACGATAATTCAGGCGGACGGGCTCGTTATAGTCACGCCGGAGTATAACCACGGCTATCCGGGTTCGTTGAAAGCCGTTCTGGATTTGCTGTTAAGAGAATACGTACACAAGGCCGTGGCCTTTGTCGGCGTCTCCGCCGGTCCCTGGGGCGGCACACGCGTTATTGAAGCCATGGTGCCGATGGTTCGCGAGTTGGGCCTGGCGGTTACCTTCTCAGATCTCAATTTCCCGTTTGTACAAAAGACTTTCGACCCAGAAGGAAAACTCTTGGATCAAGCTTTCGAGAAACGAGCAAAAGACTTTTTGGATGAACTTGTCTGGATGAGTAGTACGTTGAAGTGGGGCCGTGAAAACGTGCCTTCGAAATTCCACACGAGCACGACACCGTAGCGGGTCAATCGCAGGCAGGTGAAGAGGCCTTGCTTCCAAGGGGCTTTGCCCTCCGATGTGCGGAAGGTCTCTGACCTTCCGAGCAACCCTATCTTATTCTTTGGGGCTCTGCCCCAGATTCATTCTGGGGCCTAGCCCCATGGTTATGAGCAAGCGGACGGTGGGGCGTAGCCGCCACCGCACATCAGGCGGCAAAGCCGCGCGCTGCCGCTTGTCAAAAGTTGGTTCCTTGAGTCTTACTAGGCGCCTGTCGGCACAGCTATCGCCAGGTTTTTCCTGAATAGATCAAGCACACGTCGCCACGCATCGGCCGCTGCCTCGGCGTTGTAAACCTGAGGGCGCGTGTCGTTGAAGAATGCATGGTCGGCGTCGTAAGTGACTGTTTCCACCGGCAAGTTGTATTTGCCCGCCGCTTCGATTAGTTGATTCACCTTTTCGGTATTGATCCAGGCGTCGCGCTTGCCGGCAATGAAGAGTGTCGGCACTTTCAACTGTTTCAGCACACTCTCTTCGGGAACGTCGCCGTAGAACGGAGCGGCGGCGGCAAGCTCGCTTAACTCGCAAGCGGCGCGCAACGCAAACGTGCCGCCCATGCAGTAGCCGGTGATGCCGATCTTCTGCACGTTGTACGTGCGCTTCGCTGCGGCGATAGTTTGGCGGATCGTTTCCAGACCGTCTGCAATCGCCAGGCCTTGCATCAGCTTCGCCGCTTCCTCCGGATCGCGCGCAACTTCGCCGCGATATAGATCCGGCGCGAGGCAAAGATATCCTTCATTCGCATAGCGCCCGGCGATGTCGCGAATGTGATCATTGATGCCCCACCACTCCTGGATAAGTATGACGGCTGCCGTTGTGTCGTTGTCGGGATGGGCCACATGGGCGGTAGTAGCGCCGCGCGAAGTGTTCAAATTGAGTGTTTCGGTTTTCATCGCATGCTTCCCCTGGAATATTGTTGGTTAGTTTCTTTTGAGGGTCGATTATAGTTCAAGCTCAAGACGCACTGTAATACGGGACCGACAGTAAAAGCCAACTTCATTTGCCGTGGCTGATTCGCAAAATGCGTCCGTCGCTTTTTGCAATCTCTGCTATCGCTACGCCTCCGTCCCAGCCTTTCGGGAGCGACCCCTGCACCGTCCACACGCCATTCTTGAGTGATGCCACAAATGGTTTTTCACCTTGTATCTGTTCTTCGCCGTAGATAGGCGACCAGACCGCTTCAGCAATTCTGATAGCCGTTTTCTCATCTGGCACGAAGCCCTTCGGAGGCACGTAGGAATGCTTCTGAGACGCCGAGGCTAAAATTACTGAAACGGCAACAACACAAAAACCAACCAGCATCATTGTTTTTCTCATCTATGTTTCCTCCCTAAGACAACATGAAGGCTATTGGCACCGCCACTCCAGATACTACTGGATTAGTGGACATATCGACAGAGCATCCCGAACGCATTCCAGCCAAAGTAAAGAACGATAATTTCAGGTCAGGACGTTACCCCAGTTGCGGCCCTACAGTTTCTTTCGAGCAAATGATATAAAACTCTCGTTCTGCAATCACGTCTTCCGCCGTGCCAGTTAAGAACATATGAAAAGCTTTGCTGCTCTACTAGTCATGATCATCTCCGCCTTTATCTTCTCGCCACCGGCGGCGAAAGTTCCACCCGCGGATCTTGTTTTCAAAAACGGCAACATCTACACCGTCAACGACGGCCGGCCAAAAGCAGAAGCAGTGGCCATCAAAGGTGATCGCATTATCTTTGTCGGGACGAATAGCGAGGCGCAAGGGTATGTGGGCAGGAATACGCGCCTTATCGATCTCGGTGGCAAGACCATGTTGCCGGGCATGACTGACGCGCATCATCATCTTTCCGGAGTCGGCTTTCGCGAGATGACGCTCAACCTCGAAGGCATCACTAACCTCGAAGACTTTCTGGCCAAAGTTAAAGAGCGTGTGAATCAAAAACAGCCCGGCGAATGGGTTAGCGGACGCGGCTGGATTGAAACTTTCTGGACTCCGCCGGTGTTTCCCACGCGCTGGGACCTCGATAAGGTTGCGCCGGTTAATCCCGTAATTCTCACCCGGGCTGACGGACACGGCACGGTGGTTAACAGTGTGGCGCTGAAGATTGCGGGCATCGACAAACACACACCGAGTCCCTTCGGTGGTGAAATATCAAAGGACAAACTGAGTGGCGAGCCAAACGGCATGTTGCTCGACGCGGCGCAGGATCTGGTGC
>JBGQJH010000300.1:0-4046 GCA_041498935.1 Pyrinomonadaceae bacterium
GGGGGTGAAGCGGATCTTCTGTGAAGTTGTTCTGCTCTTCCGGAATCGTCTAGCAACTGGGGTGTTGGCAATTACAACCTATTTCCATCACGTGCGACTTCACGGCCTCTTCGCAGTACTCGCTGCAATACTTGCTGTCCTTTTCCGGCGGGCAATCGCAGGCTGGATGCGCGCATTTGTTTTCAGGATTTTCTCCCATAAAACTACCCTGCTTTCTGAATTGGTTGGTACGTTCAGAGTAATCCTAGAACTCCAGGTTTCAGTGGTCAAGGATAGAATGAGTTTCAACTTAAGGAGCCGCGCGCAACACGATCGTTCGCTGCACCTCGCCCAATTTCAGCACCATGGGTTTGTCCAACTGAATCGGGTGCTCCTCGCCGTCTACGCTGATGACCAGATTCAAACTTGAACGGCTTGCCGCGCTAACGGCAGAAACTGCTCCGCTCGGACTTACTCTGGGCAGCAGATTGTTGGCAACAATTCGCCAGGTTGCCGGCGCGCAGCGAATGCGAATGCCCGGAGTGTCGGTCTCAAACGCCTCGCCTACCGCCAGCGCATCAGCTTTGAATAAACCTTCTCCGCAACGCACGCCGGCGCCATCGTAAAAAGTGACCAGCCCGGAAACGAATGCATAGGGAACACTGCTGGAGTTTTTCACTACCAGGCGAATGTTGGTCACAGGCGAGTCTTCCGCGCCGTTGAGAGCAGTGGTTGTCAAAGTCGCTTCGAGTGCCGGCGCGCCACTGCTGTCCAGCGCCACGGCGGTTTCAGTAAGCGGCACGCGCCTTTCGGTCGAACCGGTCGCTGGTTCCTGGGCCGCTATGGGGAAGCAACTTGCCAGGAGCACTACGCCAACCAGAATCATTCTCATAATCGTCCGTCTCCTTGTTGAGTCTTGCGAAACTTAATTCAGCGTGGGTCTCGATTCTAGTGCCACGACGCTCTCACAATCAATCATTTGGTGCATCTCCAGAATAAAAACCAGCTTGACTAGTCAGCGGCAGCAGTGCCGCGCCGCGCTGCATGATATAGCCCTGCGCCTCATGATCGAGGCTATCGAAAACTTCAGTTAACGAGCGCGCTGGTGTCATTCGCATGCGTCGAACCTCTTCATCCGGTAATTCTGAGACGAGATGGATCCGGTAACGCTCGGCCTTGGCGAGCAATGACCAGGCGGTTTGGCCGTTTACCTCGTAAGCGCCGCGCAGGCAGGCCTCGAGAGCGCGCGAGTCTTTCTCTTCAAACCATTTCAGAAAAGCTGGGTGACCCAGGCCATCACGACATTCGGCGAGCAGGACAATCGTGCCGCCATCTGTGCAAGCGTGCGCGGCCATGTCGAGAGACTTGTGCGCCTGAATGAGATTGATGTCGTAAGGGTAGCCGCCACAACTGACAAAAACGACTTCGCGCTTCCGGTCGATCCTGGTCGAATGGCCGGAGAGATAGTCGAGGCAACCAACGCGATGAGCTGCCCGCCATTCGCCCGCATAGACGCGGACCGCCCTGTGTCGCTCGTCAACCACGCTGTTTACGCTAAAGCGTGGCCCGATCATAGCGGCTACACGTTCGCATTCTTCGTGGACCGCGTTGCCAGCCAGCAGGCCGGTGCCCACGCCGGCGCGGCGTCCACCAGTTTCAAAATCAAGCGCGAGCATGTGCGTCGCCTCGATCGTGCGTGCGGAAGCAAGTCCCGGGCAGATGGATTTGCGGCCTCCGGTAAAACCGGCGAAGTAGTGAAACCCAATTGCGCCGGTTATGACGACATGAGAAAAATCCTTGAGCGCGCGATTCACTTCTACTGGCGTGCCGCGGTCTGTTGTCCCTAACGAAACCATCTGGGAAGAATCGTAAGCGGCGTGGTCAATTGTTTTCACACGCTGCGCGATGAAGGGTGTTAGGAGTTCAATCTTTTCGTCAGACGTGACGGGACGATGTATGCCAGTGGCGAAGATGATGGCTAAATCCGAAGGTGAAACTCCGATCTGAATCAGGCGGCGCACGAGCAGGTGCAAAATCTGCGCGCTCGCGCTTGCACGGGTGGCGTCGGAGACAACCAGCAACACCGAGTCGCCCGCGGAAAAGAGATCTTCAAGAGGGGGCGACTGGATTGGAGCATTCAAGGCCTCGCCAATCTCGACGTCAGTTAGCGGTCTTTCATCGCGCGCGTTTCCGGCTAACAGCTGATGGCGGCTCTTGTCGAAGGCAAAACTTAGCGAGCCGCTGCCGTAGCCTAGTTGTATTTCAGTCATCGCCACATCGCGCGCCACAACGTTCAGAAGCCTTGTCCGGGCCGCTCAGTCCAGTCGCATGCGAAACAAGTTCCGCCTAAAACATTCCCTCCGGTCGAGGGAATGTCACACGCCGAAGTCTACCAGCGCGCGCTCGATAACATGCAGGGAAGCAAAGTCTGTCTCACCAGCCGTGCGTGCTTCCGCGAGCCATTTGCGAAGTTGATGGGCCTCTTCGACGGATGAAATGCGGCAGGCGCCGGTTAACGCGAGCGTAACCAGCGCGCCTGGAGCGCCGTGAGTGACAAGCGCCGCTTGCAGGGCGGCTTGTTCGCGAAGATCCAGCGTGAGCAGGAGTTTGATTTCCATGAAACGCTATCCACGTTGGGAATGGATCGAAGCTCTGTTAGGGCCTCTGTCAGATCCCCTGTTGATATTCGTCAGATCTTGTCGAGCGCCCGGATGATATCAGAAATCATATCTTCGGCGGCTTCAATGCCCACGGCAAAACGCACCGTCGCCGCTGAAACGCCGGCCGCTTTGAGTTGTTCGCCGGAGAAACCAGCGTGTGATGAATAAAGCGGATAACTCGCCAGCGTTTCCACCCCGCCGAGCGAAGGAGCCGTGCGCACGAGCCGCAGCGAATTGAACAGTGCTTCAACTTCCGGCTCGCCGCCGACTAAATCCAGAGCGACGATTCCGCCGAAAGCCTTCATCTGTTGCTTCGCAAGCGCGTGGCCCGGATCGTCTTCCAGTCCCGGATAGTAAACGCGCGCCGCCTTCGGATGCTGGCGAAGCGCTTGCGCCAGCAGCAGCGCATTCTCGCAAGACCGGCGGACCCGCACGTCCAGGGTCTTCATGCCTCTCGACAGAAGATAGGCAGCCGCAGGATCGAGCGTTGTGCCCACCATCACCGAAGTTTGCCGTACACGATCGATGAAATCTTTGCTTCCCGCAACCGCTCCCGCAGTTAGGTCCGAGTGCCCGCCCAGGTACTTCGTCGCGCTATGCATCACAGCGTCAATTCCGTAGGCAATCGGTTGTTGCAAGACAGGAGACGCGAAGGTGTTATCAACGACTGAAAACAGCCCGGCCTTTCGGGAAACTTCCGTTGCCAGCTGCAAGTCGACAATTCGGTTTAGCGGATTAGCGGGAGACTCAAACCAAAAGACGCGGGATCGCTCTCCGGAGAGTTCGGGCAAGCGGGGGATTTCATCGAGGGTGATGAACCGCGAGCGGATGCCAAAGCGGTTGAGCACTTTCGTTAGGAGTTTGATCGTTCCGCCATAGACCGAATCGCAAGCGACCACTTCATCCCCCGCTTCGCAAAGCGTTGCCAGTGCGCAGAAGGTGGCGGCCGATCCGGACGATGTAACTACACAGGCTTCCGCGCCTTCGAGCTCAGCGATTTTTCTTTCTGCTTCCGCTACCGTCGGGTTTGCATAACGCGAATAGAAGTAGGCTTCAGGCAATTCGCCCCGCGCGTACCGCCGCATCTCTTCAAAGTTTTCGAAAGCAAACGTGGCCGAATGGAAGACTGGAGAAACTACGGCGCCAAATTGCTGTTCGTCGGTTCGTTCACCGCCGTGGACGGCAATGGTGGCGGGTGACAGTCTTACGTCTTCTGCGGAATTGTTTGGACACATGAACTCTGAAGCTCCCAGCCAGCGGAGGGTCACGGCGGGCTAAGCTTAGCAAATTCGACCGGCAGGCGACAGATGTCTGACACGCGTTTTCTACCAGCGGTAAAGATTCCCCTTGGAATGAGGCGCTCACTACACTTGAGAACAATCACGTTGTCCCAGGGAACCAAAAAAA
>JBGQJH010000301.1:0-4044 GCA_041498935.1 Pyrinomonadaceae bacterium
GCAGAAGTAAGTTTGGCTGGCGGCGACGTTGGTCGCGCCGCGGTACCTTCAGGCGCATCCACTGGCGAGCATGAAGCAATGGAGCTGCGCGACGAGGACAAGAAACGTTATGGCGGCAAAGGCGTGCTCAAGGCCGTGCATAATGTGAACGAGATCATCGCGCCTGAAATCGAAGGCCTGGATGCGCTCGACCAGGCGGAGGTTGATAATGCGCTAATTGCCCTTGACGGCACGCCAAACAAGTCGAAGCTCGGCGCAAACGCGTTGCTGGCCGTGTCCATGGCTACCGCGCGCGTCGCCGCGGCTTATCTGGAAGTTCCACTCTACAAATATCTCGGTGGTCCCAACGCACGTACGTTGCCGGTGCCGATGATGAATATCATCAATGGTGGCGCGCACGCCGATAATAATGTCGACTTCCAGGAGTTCATGATTGTTCCGGTTGGCGCCGAAAGTTTTGGCGAGAGCCTGCGCATTGGCGCGGAGATCTTTCACACTTTGAAGGCCGTGCTTAAGAAGAAGGGCTACGCCACCAGCGTCGGCGATGAAGGCGGCTTTGCTCCGAACCTTCGCTCTAACGAGGAAGCAATCGAGACGATACTCGAGGCGATTGCTCAGGCTGGATACACTGCCGGTGAAGATTGCCTGCTGGCATTGGACCCGGCAGCGAGCGAGTTTTACGATGGTGAATCGTACGTTTTTAAGAAGAGCGACCAGCGAAAACTTTCGCGCGATCAGATGGTTGAATTCTGGAAGGGATGGGTTGATCAGTATCCCATCATCTCGATTGAAGACGGCATGGCGGAAAATGACTGGGTTGGCTGGAAGACTCTGACCGACAAGCTGGGACAGCGCGTACAACTCGTGGGCGATGACCTGTTTGTGACCAACACTGAATTCCTGCGCAAGGGAATTGAGCTGGGTGTGGCAAACTCTATCCTGATCAAAGTAAATCAGATTGGAACTCTAACTGAAACTTTGGATTGCATTGAGCTTGCCAAGACAAACGGGCGGACGGCGGTCATCTCTCATCGCTCCGGTGAGACGGAAGATCCGTTCATCGCCGACCTCGCTGTGGCCACCAACGCCGGCCAGATCAAGACGGGCTCGCTTTCTCGCACTGACCGGATCGCCAAGTACAACCAACTCCTGCGCATCGAAGAAGACTTGCGAGGCGAGGCGCGCTATCCGGGACGCGCGGCGTTCTATCAGTTGAAACCCGACGGTTCAAATCAGGCTTCAAATCAAACCCGCGAAGCTGCCGCAAAAAGCTAAAGGAGCACGAAGTAATAAATGACGGAAGCCCGGGAGCGCGAGTGGCAGCGAGGCGACTACGCAATCAGTACTGATAACCACCTCCTTGATATTCCGCTAATTCACGACTTCATTTCGAACCAGTCTTACTGGGCACAAGACCGCCCGATCGAGATCGTGGAGCGCGCGCTCGATAACTCCTTAAACTTCGGACTCTATAAAAATAATCAGCAGATTGGCTTCGCGCGCGTCGTGACGGACTATGCGACGTTTGCCTGGATTGCCGACGTTTTTGTGCTGCCGGAACATCGCGGTCGGGGCCTCTCCAAATGGCTGATGGAAAAGATTCTGTCACATCCGGAATTGCAAGGTTTCCGCCGCTGGGTCCTGGCAACCAAAGACGCGCACGGTTTGTATGCGCGCTTTGGCTTCATCGCGTTGCATCGGCCTGAGCGCTGGATGGAGCGCCCCGATCCGAGCATGCGGGAGAGTCCCGATTATTGGGAAAACGATCTTCCAGGTTAAGTTGGCTTTAGGGGTTAACGTTTGGATCAGAAGCACGGTCCGTTGGCACTAATCATCATTGACGGCTGGGGATACTCTCCGCGGCGCGAAGGGAATGCTATTGCCCTGGCCGCCACGCCCTACTACGACGAGCTCTGTGCCAACTATCCGCAGACCTTGCTCGAAGCCTCGGGTACGCGCGTGGGTTTGCCTGCCGGAGTGATGGGTAATTCGGAAGTGGGACATTTGAACCTCGGCGCCGGACGTGTCATTCGGATGGACGTGTCGCGAGTTGATCACGACATCGCGACCGGCGAGTTTTCCCATAATGAAGTTTTACTGGCGGCGATAGAAGGCGGTAAGAAACGCGGAAAGGCGCTCCATCTGATGGGCCTTCTCTCTGATGGTCAGGTGCATTCATCACAAGGGCATCTCTACGCGCTGCTGCTCCTCGCCAAACAGCGCGGCCTGGAGCATGTCTTCATACACTGTTTTCTCGATGGCCGCGATACGCCTCCTTCTTCCGCGGTGCATTACGTTGAGGCGCTACAGAAAAAGATCGGGGAGATCGGTTGCGGCCAAATCGCTTCCCTCATCGGGCGCTATTACGCAATGGATCGCGACAAACGATGGGAGAGAACCGAACGCGCCTACGAGCTGTTGGTAAAGGGTAAGGGTGAACGAACTACTGATCCGGTTGCGGCGATCCAGCGTTCTTACGAGCGAGGAATTACCGATGAATTTATCGAGCCCACGGTGATCGCTGACGCTAACGGCAAGCCGGTAGCGACGATCCAGGATGGCGATGCCGTTATCTTTTTCAACTTCCGGCCCGATCGCGCCCGGCAACTAACAAGGGCACTGGCAATTCCCGACTTCCAGGAGTTTGACGTGTCTGGCCGCCCGCAGATCGATTTCGTTTGCTTCACCGTCTACGACCGATCGCTGCCGCTGGCAGTTGCTTTCGCGCCGCGCGTTCACAAAAACGTTTTGGCAGAGGTTTGGGAAAGTATCTGCGTGCGCAATTATCGTCTAGCGGAAACGGAGAAGTATGCTCACGTCACTTACTTCTTCAATGGCGGCGTCGAGAAGGAACATGCCTGCGAGCGACGCCTGCTCGTTCCGTCGCCGAAGATTTCCACTTACGACTTGCAGCCGGAGATGTCGGCTTTCAAGGTCACCGACAAAGTCCTGCTCGGGATTGAAGAAAGAGAAACGGACATTTTCATCGTCAACTTCGCGAACCCGGACATGGTTGGCCACACGGGCAAGCTCGATAAAACGATTGAGGCGTGCCAGTATGTTGACACCTGTCTGGGTTGGATTACCAAAGGCATTCGACAAGCTCGCGGCACTACGATAATCACCGCGGACCACGGCAACGCCGAACAGATGATCGATCCGCAATCGGGCGGACCGCACACTGCGCACACGACTAACCCAGTGCCGTTCCACTTGATCGACGAAGCATCCCGAGGTTTGAAACTACGCGAAGGTGGCGCGTTGGAGGATGTCGCTCCTACTCTGCTCGGTTTACTTGGCAACGAAAAACCGGAAGAGATGACCGGGCGTGATCTGCGTGACTTGGATTGTCTACGGGTTGCAGACTAAAGCGGTGATTTGACAAAAGAAGCCATGGAAGCATTGAAAGTGTTTGACCCTCGCAACATCCTGGTAATCGATTTCGGCCAACTGGGCGATGTCGTGCTCAGTTTGCCTGCGCTGGGCGCAATCCGAAAGCGATTTCCGAGAGCGCGGATCACAGTGGCGGTTGGGAAGCCGGGAGCAGAGCTCGTGGGTTTATCCGGTTTCGCAGACGAGACGCTGGTCGTGGATCGCGTCGGCTTGCGCGACGGCTTTAAACCTCTGTCTGTCGTTCGGGTTTTCAAGATCGTCAAAGAAGTCAGAGAGAAGAAGTTTGATTTCGTCATCGATCTTCACAGCCTCTCTGAAACCAACCTGCTGGGCTTTTTGTCGGGAGCTCCAAAGCGGCTCTATTCGCGTCGTCCCGGACGCTCGTTGGATTACCTGGCAAACTTTCAACCGCCCCCGCCGGTCGAAACCGATCATCGCAAGCGGCATCTAATCGATCGCTATCTTGATGTGCTTATCCCGCTCGAGGTTGTAAAACCCAACCGTCTTCCCACTCTCAAAACCCGGCCGGCCGATGCCGCGGCTCTTGAGCGCATACTGATAAAAGCCAAAGCGGATGCCGGTGCGCCACTGGTCGGACTGTTTCCCGGCGCCGGCCATCCCAGCCGCCGCTGGCCACTTGAACAATTTGCC
>JBGQJH010000302.1:0-4035 GCA_041498935.1 Pyrinomonadaceae bacterium
CGGCAAGCTGGGCGAGAAGAAGCCTGACAAAGCAGAACTTGTGCGGCTCGATTTTCTGACGCAGCGCGGCGTGGTTCTGCTAAACGTGGATCCGAGCATGGTGCCGAGCGATCTGCACGAACGACCACTGACTGAAGCTGCTCGCGCCATTGTGCGCAGCGGCGACAGCCAACTGATTGACGCCATCCGCAAAGTGTCGCCAAAGCTGTTTGGCGACTTCGCAAGAACGCTGCCCCCTCCTGAGAAAGGACCAACGCTGGTAAGACGAGCGCCGCCGGGCCAGTTTGTGAGCGTGTTGTCACCACAGTTGCTGCGCTTCAATGCGAGCGTCACGGATCGCAACGGGCGAGCGATTGGCGGGATGAAGGAAGCGGATTTCACCGTCTATGAAAACGGTGTCGAACGGCAGGTAACGAATGTTGTGCCGACCGAGGAGCCTTTCAACCTCGTGTTGCTGTTGGACGTTTCCGGGAGCGTGGAAGAGCGCATCGACTTCATTCGCAAAGCGGCCCGCGATTTTTTGCACACCGCAAGTCCGCAGGATCGAATTGCCATCATCAGCTTTCGCGACGACATTCAGGTGATCTCAGACTTTTCGACCGACCGCAGGATGCTGTCGCGGAAACTCGATGAGATAGATGCCGGCGGCGCCACCGCTCTCTACGATGCGCTCGGCTACGTTTTCGCGGACACGTTGAAACAACTTCGCGGAGAACGAACGGCAGTAGTAATTCTTTCGGACGGCGATGACAACAAATCCTTTGTGCCGTTTCCGGCGATTCTGGAAGCAATAATTGAATCCGGCGCGTTGATCTATCCCCTCTACGTCCCTTCCGGTTTGGTTCCCGAGGCCAGCGTGCCGAAGCCGGAAGTCACCATCGATCCGCTGCGCACTCGTTATCTGACGCTGACGACGCGCGCCCACGAAGAAGGCCAAAAACTGGCCCAGGTATCCGGCGGCGTCTATTATCCCATTCGCCGGCTCGAAGACTTGCAACGCGCTTACGACGACGTCGTCGTGCAACTGCGCACCGCTTACACGATCACTTACGCTTCAAACTCACGTCCCTCGGTTAATCCCAGGGTGCGCGTGCGCGCCAACCGCGAGGGAGCTTCGGTACGTTTGAGCCCGGTCGTGAACGTGGCAACGCCTTAGTAACAACTGGGACGTATTACTCCTGGCCTGGAGTTTACTTTTCATCCTTCATCCTTCATCCTTCATCCCTCGTATGTCTGAACCACTCTTCGCATCTCTCTTCGATGAAACCGAGCGGCGGCCGCTGACTGTCAGCGAGTTGACCGAATCAGTTCGCAAGGCGATCGAAGCGCGCTTCCAGAGCGTGTGGGTCGAAGGCGAAATCTCAAACTTCAAAGCGCATTCCTCCGGGCATTGGTATTTCACGATCAAAGACGAAGGGGCCCAGTTGCGCGCGAAATGTTTTCGCTCGGCGAACAGCCGCATACGGTTTCGCCCCACAGACGGGTTGCACGTGAGAGCGCGCGGTCGCCTGACGGTTTATGAGGCGCGTGGCGATTATGAGCTGATCGTGGAGGCGCTCGATCCCGTGGGCGCGGGCGCGTTGCAAGTTGCCTTTGAGCAACTAAGAGACCGTCTCCAGGCTGAAGGCTTATTCGCGCCGGAGCGCAAGCGTCCGTTGCCGTTTTTCCCGGGACGAGTAGGAGTAGTCACCTCGCCGACCGGCGCAGCCATTCGCGACATTCTCAACGTTATCTCGCGGCGCACGCGCACTGTTCACATACTCTTCTCTCCGGCGCGCGTACAGGGCGATGGCGCTGGACGCGACATCGCGCGCGCTATCAGGCTACTCAACGAACACCATGAGCGCGCCCGTGGCGAAGGGCGAAACCATGATCTGGTCGATGTGCTTATCGTCGGCAGAGGCGGTGGATCGACTGAAGACCTCTGGGCCTTCAACGAAGAAGAGGTAGCGCGTGCGATAGTTGCCTCGGTAATTCCGGTAATCTCGGCCGTGGGCCATGAAACCGATTTCACCATCGCCGATTTTGTCGCCGATCGAAGGGCGCCGACACCGTCAGCCGCGGCGGAGCTGGTTGCCGCGCGCGAAGATCAGCTTTGCTCCGCACTCGCCCAAACAGGACAAAATCTGTCGCGACTGATGCGCTACAAAATAGTGACCGCGCGAACCCGCGTGCAGCAGCAGGCTCTTTCGCAGGCGTTTGACGAAGTGCGTGGCAGGCTGCGCGACGCTGCCGCCTCAACGAATGCGTCGAGTCACCGCCTCCAGATATTGATGAACCAAACGATTCGCAGTGCGCACCTGCGCGCCGATGCTTTAAGTGGCGGCCTGGCGCCCGCTCAACTACGCGCTCGCTTAGCGCAGGCGCGTGTCCGCTTTGATTCAGCGTATACTGGTTGCAATACCGCGATTGAAAAGCAGGTGGATGAAGCTAGGAAGCGACTCGGGCTGGCGGCAGCCTCGCTCGACGCACTCTCGCCGCTTGCAGTGCTGCAACGCGGGTTTGCAATCGCGCAAAATGAAGCTGGTAGTCTCTTGCGCGATGCGAAACAAATTTCCGTCGGCGATTCAATAAAGGTTCGGCTAGCCCGGGGAAAACTTGGCGCTCGCGTTGAGAGTGTTGAAGAGAATTGATTCCGGCAGACTACAATGAACTGCCGCCGTTCAGAGCTGGAACGCGGGTTTCGCTGGTTTCAGGCAGACAAGTCTGCTCTCTAAACGATGGCATTCTTACGATTGTTTAGAGGCGGGCATTGCCCGCCGTCTCAAGTAAAGATATGAAAAACGACGAACAACCCAAAAGTTTTGAGGCGTCGCTTGAGGCGCTGGAAGAGATTGTCCATGAGCTCGAAGGCGGCGATCTGCCACTCGAAAAGAGTCTGGAATTGTTTGAGAACGGCATTCGCCTCTCTCGCGAATGTCAGGAACGCCTCAATCAGGCTGAGCGCCGCATTGAAGTCCTGCTTCGCGATAACCAGGGCCGCCCGGTGGTAAGCGCCTTTGAGGAAACGAAAATAATCTCCGAAGACAGTGGCGACTGATGAAAGCATCTTCTGAAACAGCAGCTTTTGAGATAGCGAGCATTGCGAGTGCGGCCGACTTGCAGCAATTCGTGGTTGAAACTCACAAGCTCGTCGATGCCACGCTCGATCAGATCCTGCCCGCGGAGACAGTTTCTCCAGCAAAGGTCCATGCAGCGATTCGCTGGAGTGTTTTTGCCGGAGGCAAACGCTTTCGCCCGCTAGTGTTGCTCGCCGTCGGCGAAACCTTTGGCGCGACCCCGGAACTCCTTATAGACACTGCTTGCGCGCTGGAGATGATTCACACCTATTCGTTAATCCACGACGATCTTCCCTCGATGGATAACGACGATCTCCGGCGCGGCCGTGCAACTTGTCACGTTCGCTTCGGCGAAGCGACTGCAATCCTGGCCGGCGATGCGCTGCAAACGCTGGCCTTCAAGACAATTTCGGAAGACCAAAAACTCTCCACGGCCAAGCGTGTCCGTCTAGTCTCGGAGGTTGCCGGGTCGGCAGCGACGCCCAACGGCATGGTCGCGGGACAGGCCCGCGATCTTGAGGCGGAATCGCGCGAGGTGAATGCGATAGAGTTGGAACAGATTCACCGGCTGAAGACCGGCGCTTTGATCATTGCCGCCGCCCGCTGCGGAGCCATCATTGCCGCCGCCTCGGAAACTGAACTCGCGGCTATCACTGAGTACGCCGCCCAACTCGGATTGCTTTTTCAAATTACTGACGATCTCCTGGACATTACGGCAACCGCGGCAGCGATCGGCAAAACTCCCGGCAAGGACCTGCGCTCGAAAAAGGCAACTTACCCGGCGCTCTACGGAGTTGAAGCCACCCGCAAACACCTGGCTCACGCCCACCAAGCGGCTTGTGCCTCGCTCGACAATATCCAGCAGCCAACCGAACTGTTGCGCGCCATCGCCGATTTCATTATGGAGCGACAAGCGTGAGGCTGTCCGCAACCAACCCTACCTCCGAGTATTCCTTATAGTCATGAAACATAAGCC
>JBGQJH010000303.1:0-4035 GCA_041498935.1 Pyrinomonadaceae bacterium
GGCGGGACACGCGTCGGCACGCGCTTGGCGGGACGGTAATTCAATTTCTCGATCCTCTTGCGAAGCTTTTGCAGGCACAGCGACTTATTCCGGTGCTGGCTACGTTCTTGTTGGGACGTTACCACCACGCCCGAAGGCACGTGCCTGAGGCGGACCGCGCTTTCCGTCTTGTTGACGTGCTGGCCGCCGGGCCCACTCGAACGAAACGTCTCAACCTCGCACTCGCGCAGCAAGTCTTCGTCAGATTCCGGCAGCTTGATCATGTAGCTCCTCGCGCTTAAACCCCGATGCGATCCCGCGGTTGCGTTTGCCGTAATGATACCTCATCGGAACAAGGGTGTGAGTGGTATCGGATTCAGTTGCTCGGCCACCTCCTCTTGATGGGCGGGCTTCGGTAACAACCAATCCACCGGCCCGATATGAATCGTAGCTTGATGTGGCGCGGAGTATGATGTCCGATAAGCTTCAGCCTGTCGAAGTCTTGTCAGAACCACCTGCGTTAGCGGGTGGCTCCTCGTTCATAACAACAAACTGACGTCTGCCGGGACACTGAGCCGAAGGAAGGTAATTGATGCACAGACAAAATGTTCTGGCGATCGGGTTGCTTGTTCTGTTGTCGCTGGCGGTACTGACCGTTGGTTACGCCACCGGACGAGGGCCGCTAGGTCTGCTAACTTACGGTGTCACGCGTTTGAGTAACGGCAGCAGCAGGAGTGTCTCGACGGATGATTTGGCGCCGGAGAGCAAGTCTCCGGCTGCGCCCGAATTCGCGCCGGGCACCTGGATCAATTCTGAACCGATGACCCTTAAGGGCCTGCGCGGGCGAGTTGTACTCGTCGAGTTTTGGACCTTTGGCTGTTACAACTGCCGCAACACTTTGCCGTCAGTTAAGGAGTGGGATGCGCGCTATCGTGAAAAGGGGCTGACGATTGTCGGTGTTCATTCCCCTGAGTTTGACGACGAAAAGAGACTTGAGAACGTGCGTCGCGAAGTTGCCTCACTGGGAATTCTATATCCGGTCGTCACTGATAACGACTACGCAACCTGGCGCGCCTACAGCGTTGAGGCCTGGCCCACGATCTTTGTGCTTGATAAGTCGGGCCGAATCCGGTGGACCCACGTTGGTGAGGGGGCATACGACGAGACGGAACAGGTGATTCAAAAACTCCTGGCCGAAGACAACAAGCAAGCGAATGACAGAACGAACCAACGGGAATAACTGAATTCGCGCTGTAGTCTCGCCCGATCACTCAGTTGAACTACCGGATAAAACGTCTGGGAAAGCCTCCTAACATTTCTGTAGAAGTAAGAGACTTAGGACACGAGTGGCAGGTTCCCGAAATGTATTGTTGTTAGCGAACACGTGATCGTCAATTGAGATTCTGCCTTTGAGTTCGCTATTTACGGGTGCCTGATGTTAACCCGTGACCCCGAGCTGTTTTTTTAGCGTAGCCACTTGTGCCGAGGCTCTTTGCTCGATACTGCTACCAAATAATTCGATGAAACTATCGAGACTGTAACCCAATAAGAAAGCATTAAAGGGAGTCACATTATTAACCCCGACGCCGAAGACAAGACCGAAAAATCCGATTAACGCCAGAAGCAGCTTGCGGAGTATCTGGCCTGCTCTTGCATTCGCGATCATGAAGAAATCTCCGATAGCAATAATCGGAGGCAAACCCCCTTGCAACCGCGCTCGTTTTACGCTTCCGACTCCTATATGGGTAACTATTCCAATCAGTAACGCACCCCAGCCAACTAAAAAACCACCCAAATGATTTGACTGGATCGGCCAACCTGGAATCCGCAGGTAGCAGGCGCCGATAACGATTGCTGTACACCCCAGAAACGCAGCTAGCAGTAACAAGAAACTGTTTCGTCTGCTCGACGGCTCATCTGCATATCGGTAGATCAAGCCGTTGGCTACATCAATGATGCCTCCCTTGACAGCCTGGGGTGACCATGCAAGGTAATTTAAGACTTTTACACGCTCTTCCTGGATTGGTAATTCATCATCAAACACAAGGTGAAAAGGGATGTAGTAACCGGCTCGTGCCTGTGCAAGCCAATCGTTTACTCGAGTCGGTATCGATAGAAGACCTACCAGGAAAACAATTCTTTGAATTTGACTGGCAAGCATATCCAGATAATGCAACTGCTCCTGGGCTGGAAAGTCAGTTTCAGGATTTGATAATAGCGGGTTGGACGTCATCTGCTCCCAGGAATTATGGAGGTGTCTAATGGAATCGCCGTCTCGGATTGCTGAAATTAGCTCGTAAATATCCTGCATGGTTTTTCTTACATAATTGGCATATGTCTTGAGCGTTGATTCTCCTTTACGGACGCTTTCCAAGACGCTTTGAAGATCTTGCACTTCCGCCCGCAGTTCGCGAAGCCTCGTGAGTTGCTGAGCGTCGAAGTTGACTGGTGAAATCGACATCAAGTCGTGCGCAGATGTTGGTGGCGGAGCAGCCATGTCAGAACTTTTTCTCCTTATTTATTCGGAATGCTAAATCTCGCAAAGAGATCTAACCCCTGCGAAAGGTAAACCTAACCCATCGCTTGAGCGGCCGGTCGAACGGCAACTGCCAGCATACTTATCACGTTTAGGAATTCTGCGCTTCATTGAACTTGATTCGCTCATGCCACGAAAGACCTAAAGGTTAGAGGATCGAGAAGCTTGTAAGGCACGAGCGCAAAGTATCACTAACATTGAAAGATGTGCAATAGTCATACGGCACTGAGAGCACCTACTTATTCGTTGCTTAGGCGAAAGTCAAGGGAAAGCAGAATGCGGGATTGCATTCGGAGGGTTCGGAGAAAGTAGCCGGAGGTCGAAGCGAAGCGAAGACCTCCGGCCAACAGTCGATGATGTTCGCACCCCGAAGTGGTGCCAGTCCTGTTGCACCCTGTCAGAGTGCTTGATTTATTTGATCGTTGACCGGTGGGCTGCGACCACCGTCTACTATCTGTCATGCTTTCAGCGTGAAGAGTGCGCCTGCGGGCCTCACTATACGGTCAACGGCGGCTGCTCTTAACGGTGAAGACCTTCGGGCGTGAAGATCAGCGCTCACTTGCAGACCGGATCGGCCGGCGGCGTCATTGTTGCCAGCGCGGTGAGGTTATGGCGCTCCAGAAGTTTGTTCAAAGCGGGCAGGCTCTCGGAATTAACTGTGCGCCATCTCGCCAGATCTTTCCTCAATGCTTCACAGGACACGGCGGCGTTTTCCCGAGCCGATTGCGCCGGACGCGTGTCGCCGCCTTCAATCATGGTCAGGTAACGCGCAAGGTCGCGATTGATGGAGCCGAAACCAGGCGATGTGTTTGTTCCATCCGCAAGCTCTCCGAGCTCCTTGTCTAGTGCGGTGATGGCATCGGCTACATCTTTAACGCCGGATGTTGCCCCCAGGCTTTTCAGTCGCTCCGCCAGTGCGAGGCGTAAAGATGCAATGTCGTTATAGGACTTGTAACTCGAAGCCATTCCGTCTGTCATCTGCATTGCCAGATCGAGTTGTGCCTGTAGATCCGCTTGCGAAGACTGCACGCGCGGGTCGAGTTTGACAACCAACGGCTGACGATATGTTTGACCTGCAACGGTGAGTACTACCTCATAACGTCCCGGCACCACGTATGGACCCGGCGGCTGATGGCGCGGAGTCTGCCCGGCGATGGCATGATCAGGGAGAGTGTATTCAATGTAGTCAAGCAGCCTGCCGTAAAAGCCGAATGGTAGCGTCGCCGGATAATCCCATTGCAGGTTCCAGGCGAACCGATGCAAACCTGCCCTCGTTGACAGCACCGGCGGGTTAGCAAACCAGTATTCGGGGGCATTAGCGGGAAGAGTTTCCGGAGCCGACGGCGCACTGGAATAGCGGCGCACAGTGTGACCGTGCTCGTCATGAATTTCGAGTTTGATCTCACCGGCGATGTCCGACTGCAAGTAGTAATCGATGACAGCTCCGTCCGCCGGATTTTGTCCGGCGGCAGTGTCGGCTGGGAGCGGAGTGTCTGGCCAGGTGTCCCAGCGCACTCGCA
>JBGQJH010000304.1:0-4035 GCA_041498935.1 Pyrinomonadaceae bacterium
CATGGGCACAATCGCACAAGGAGATCTTTACCGCGCCATTAGCGAAGCCAATGATTGTGGCGAGCGAGTCGTAGTTGCCACCGTCGCACACACGCGCGGCTCAACGCCGCAGCAGCGTGGAGCCAAGATGCTGTTTTTCGAGAACGGGGAGGTGGCGGGCACGGTGGGCGGCGGTTGCATCGAGGCTGAAGTTTGGGCTGAAGCGCGCGAAGCCCTGCGCTCGGGCAAGTCTGCCCTGCATCACTTTTTTCTCACGGCCGAGGAAGCAAGCGAGGAAGGAATGGTTTGCGGCGGTACGATGGACATCTTCATCGATGTCTGGCGCCGTGGTTGACCATCAGAGAGTTGAAAACAAGACTTTCGCCGACGAGGGAGTTCGCGAATGAAACCGACACCTTCAGGCTGGCCGCGTATTTCGAGCGCCGTTTATTACGAGGATGCGCCGGCGGCCATTGACTGGCTGTGTCGCGCCTTCGGCTTCGAAGTGCGCGTCAAGATCGAGGGCGAAGGCGGCAGCATCGAACACTCCGAACTGACTTACGGCGAAGGCCTCATCATGGTGGGCCAGGCCGGCTTGCCGCACAAACCATCCTTTCGTAAGTCGCCGCGTTCACTCGATGGCGCAAATACCCAGAACATGATGGTCTTCGTTGATGATGCTGACGCCCACTGCGAGCATGCGCGTGCGGCCGGCGCTAAGATTGTCACCGAGCCAAAGACGACAGATTATGGCGAAGAGTGGTGGACTGATCGCGGTTACGAATGCGAAGACCCGGAAGGTCATCACTGGTGGTTCTATCAAAGACTGCGCGACGGGAAGCCGAAGGCGTGATCGTAGTTTATGGTTGTCGCAATTCAGATGCCCGAATCCTTCATCGAAAACTACAAAGCTAAGCACCGGCATCCGCTGAACAAGCTGACGCACAGCATTGGCATCCCCCTGATTGTGGTTTCGCTGCCGCTGTTTCTCTTTCACTGGCGTTGGGCGCTCGCGCTGTTCGTGGTTGGTTGGGCGCTTCAGTTCATCGGTCACGCAATCGAAGGCAATCGGCCCGCGTTCTTTAAGAATCCGATGTACCTGCTGATTGGTCCCTGGTGGCTTCTGCGTCGGGCGGCCGCAGCCGTCGGCTTAGCTAAAACATCGCCTTCCAAGTGACGCGGTTACCGCCGTTTTGCTCGCCAGTCCAAACACGAGACGGGCGAGGTCGCCCGCGGTCCCAGTAATAAAATGCCAGCAAACGAACCTCCGGGAAACAAAGCGCAGTCTCATTCGATTCCAGAAACCGTCTCGCGAATACTGCAAGAGGGTTCGCTTGCCGTGCTGGCAACGTTGATTGAGGCTGGGACATATGCCACGGCGAACGTTGGCACAAAGCTGCTGGTTGATTATTCAGAAGTTTCAGGCTCGACGCTGAGCAGCTTGGGTAGTGAAGAGCTTGATCAGGCGGTCGTAGATCACGCAGCCTCGTTCCTCGAATCAAAAGCGGAAACCCGCGTCTTTCAAGTAAAAGAATTTGCGCCCGCACTTACCGAGTGGAGCGAGGCGCAGATTCTCTTCGAGCGAATCCAGATAGAGCCGCGCCTGGTGATTTGCGGCGCGGGCCACGTGGGAGCGTCTCTGGCGAAGCTTGCCAGCCTGATGGGTTACCGCACGACTCTGATCGACGACCGCGCTGAATTTGTTACGCGTGAACATTTCCCTGAGCAGCGAATCGAATTGGTAGCCGCCGGGAGTTGGTCAGAGGCTGTGCCGGCTGCGGTCGCCAACGGACACGGTGTTTGTGTGGCAATCGTCACCCGCGGGCACAGCGAGGACGAACAGTGCCTGCGAGCTGTAATGACAGTTGACGCTGACTATGTCGGCTTAATCGGGAGCAAACGCCGAACGAATATCGTGCTGCAACGCCTGCGCGAAAACGGCGTGGAAGAAGAGAGACTTGCAAAAGTGCATGCTCCGATTGGGCTCGACATTGGCGCGGTCACGCCGGAGGAAGTGGCGCTGGCAATCATGGCCGAGATTGTTGCCGTGCGTCGCGGTGGCAGAGGTGGATCGCTTTCGGAATGGCGGCGAGAATTGAACTCGGGGGGAAAGGGGAACGGGTAAAGGGGAAGGGGTGACTGCCGCAGCATAAGGCCGGCCTTTGGAATACATTACCTTTTCCCCCTTCCCCTTGACCCCTTTCCGCTAATTGTTTCAGGTATTTCTCCAGCAGCGCTTACCCGTCGTTCATCAACTGCACAGTCACTAATCAAAACTTGGAGCAATCTCTGACGTAGCCTTGGAGCTTTTCATGTTTGAATGTTAAGAACAATTGAGTCATGGCAATCGAAGTCGAGAAATTGGAACCGGAAGCGGTAGTTCCCAAGCGCAGGACGGCAATGTTTCGCGCGCTGTCACATCGCAATTATCGCGTGTTCTGGACGGGGGCGTTTCTTTCGAATGTGGGCACGTGGATGCAGGCCGTCGCGCAGGGTTGGCTGATGCTGCAACTTACTAACTCGGCGCTGTGGCTGGGTTTTGATGGGTTCATGGCCACCGCACCCGGATTCTTCCTGACGCTTGCCGGAGGAGTTTTTGCCGACCTGGTGGATCGCCGCCGCCTGCTGCTCTACACGCAGGTAGTAGCCGGGTTGACAGCCGTCGTGTTGGCCACGCTGGTTTGGACTAACCAGGTAAACAAATGGATGGTTCTGGCTTTTTCGTTTGTGACTGGATGTTGTATGGCGCTGGCGGGTCCTTCATACCAGGCGATGACTTTCGATCTGGTGGGCCGAGAGGATCTGGCAAACGCCGTGGCGCTGAATTCGTCTCAGTTCCAACTGTCGCGTGTCATTGGTCCGGTGTTCGCGGGCTTCGGCCTCAAGTTTTTTGGCCTCGCCGGCTGTTTCTATTTGAACGGCCTTTCGTTTGTCGCGGTAGTTGTCGCGCTTCGCATGGTGCATTTCGAGGAAGCTACGAAGTATGCACACTCGGTTAAAGATCGTCGCGCGCTGTGGCAGGATCTCATCGATGGGTTCCGTTACGTGAGAAACCGGCCGCGCGTTTTCTCGTTACTCTCGATCTCGGCCATTAACAGTTTATTCGGAGCTCCCTATATCACGATGATCCCAATCTTCGCGCGCAATATTTTTCATCTGGGCGCGAGCGGCCTCGCCTGGATGATGGGCGTAGCCGGCGCGGGCGCATTCTGCGGCGCTTTGTTTCTGGCCTACCTGGGCGACTTCAAGCGGAAAGGCTGGTCGGTGCTCGGCGGCGCCTTTGGTTTTGGTGTCTTCCTGATCGCTTTCGCCCAGGCCACTCACCTCATGTGGTCGATGATTTTCCTTTTCGGAGTCGGGTTCACCGTCGTCACGTCAGTCGCAGTAACAAATACCCTGCTCCAGCAACTGGTGACTGACGAAATGCGCGGACGAGTGATGAGCATGTTCATCCTCTCCTTCATTGGCGCCATGCCGATCGGAAATCTGCTCGCCGGCGCGGTGTCGCATCGCTATGGCGCACCGTTCGCGCTGGCCGGTGGCGGCGTTGGCATCATCATCTACGTGACAATCGTGGCGATCAGAAACCAACGATTACGGGAGATGCGGTAAATAGCGCCTGCGCTTGAGCCACGCGCGAAATTGCCGAGGCGTCTTCACCGTGGTGGGTATTGTTGGCGGCTTCGCCGCTCTCCGTGCGGAAAGGCTATGCCTTTCCGGTTTGCCCACTCACTGTTCTGAGGCTGCGCCTCAAGACGACGAAGGCGTAGCCTTCTATCAGGGACCCAGAGGCGGAAAGCCATAGGCTTTCCGCACCGAAGACGGCAGGGCCGCGAAGCCTTGGCGGCAGAGCCGTGTATCCGCACAACAGTTTCGATAATGTCGCAAGAGCTAGCCGGGTACGCCGTTCTATACTACGAGCAAGGTGGGTAAACTTTTGCGTAGTGTTAGCGAGGAGATCATGAGAGTCCTAAAACTTCGACTATTGCTGCTGTCCGTTTCATTGTTGTTCTCAATTGCCGCGACCGCCGCCGCCCAGGGTGTGATTGTGCCCGG
>JBGQJH010000305.1:0-4020 GCA_041498935.1 Pyrinomonadaceae bacterium
ATACTGACGCTCCGCGTCAAAGACCCTTGCAGAACTTCTTACAGTCTATCGGACCACGATACAGACACGGAACATAAAATCTTACGCCGCCGACTATCTTACATCTTTCGGGGAAAAAGGAATGTAAGGATTCGCTCGACGCGCGCAGCCCACGCGCCTTCATTGTGTTCAGCGCCTTCGGCTTCGAAGTAGTTGAGGTCCTTTCCCAACCGCCAGCCCTTCTTGATCAAGGTCTCTTGCAAAAGCCTGGCATCGTTAACAGTCTGCTGTGCTGCTTCAGTCGTTCCTCCCTCTTTCGTTCCGATGTCCATCCAGATGCGCACCTTTGGTTTTTTCCGGAGCGCGTCAACATAATGCACGATCTGCTGGTTCGCAAACCACACCGAGGGTGAAACCACGGCAGCACGACCAAACACGCTGCTGTACTTGAGCGCGAGGTAGAGCGAAACCAATCCGCCGAGTGACGAGCCGCCCAGGCCGGTATGCTCGGAATCTTTCTTCGTCCGGTAGTGGGAATCAATGAAAGGTTTCAGTTCTTCCATCAACATGCGACCGTAGAGATCTGCCTTGCCGCCCAGCTTGTATTTGGCATCTGCGGCCGGCGTGTACTCATTGATGCGATCCTTGCCGGCGTTATTAATGCCGACAATAATCAGGGGCTCGATCTTCCCGGCAGCAATCAGCCTTTGCGCTGTTTCATCAACGCGCCACTCCTGGCCGGGAATGAAAGAGGTCGCGCCGTCGAATAGATTCTGTCCATCGTGCAGATAGAGGACAGGATAGCGCCTGCTCTTCGTCGCCTCGTAGCCCGGCGGCAAATAGACGAGCACATCGCGATCATTGTTCAGAAGTTTTGAATGGAAGTTTTTGTGGGCACGGATGTCACCGCTGAGTGTGTGCGGCTGCTGCGCGTAAGCCGGCCCGCAGACAAACAGGGCAACGATGGCAGCGACGCGTACGATCAGTTGGCGGCGACGTTTCATCCTAGAACTCACCGGCACACAATAACGCCCTGGAGCAAAGCATACAAAAAGCGGGTAGTGCTCCATTAGCGTGTTGCCCGCGATGGAATCAGGGTTGACGGGCCATGTTTATAACACTCTATATAGAGCACTACCAAAAAGCGGAAGCCCGACCATGAGGGAGGGCTATGATTACTAACGTTTAGAGGCGGGCAATGCCCGCCGGCTCAATACCCATTGAAATCTAAGATCGAGATTCGCACTCCACGTTGAGTCGGCGGGCAACGCCCGCCTCTAAACGAACGCGGCATGGGCCACCTACCGATTACCAAGTTCATAAACCAGCGTCCTCGGATTATACGTCTGCCAATCAAACCAATAGTCGTTAAGAATCGCGACTTTCTTCAGTTGTTTGCCGCCGAGCGAGCCTGAGATTGTCTTCCCCGTGAAATCCCATTCGCTTCCAGTTTCAGCATCAACCAGAGTCAGCGAGGCTGCATTTGGTTTGACAAAAAATTCTAGCTTGCGCCCATCGACTATTCTTTCGAAAGCGCGCACCGATCTCTTATCTTCCGCAACGATAATGAAGATTGGAATACCTCCCACGTCATCAAGTATCAGACTCTGTTTCAATAGCGCGTCAAAAGGATAAGCCTTCGAGACTCCATTAACAGTGAGACCGATAACGAGCGTTCGTGGTTCAAGAGACTTATCGAGGGCAACGGAAGTTGTCACTGGCACCTTCGCCATGCGCTCTTCCCAATTCGCGGGAGCATACTTTCCGGCACGCGCCAGTTCTTCGTTGGGTCGCAGCACTCGCCCCGCCGGCTTCTCGCGCTTCCACAATCCGAAAGTCAACTCATCATGGAAAACGGGACGAAGGCGTTGGCCCTTCAACGGCCCCTGGATCGCTTCGCCGGTCACCTGCTGCCACCACGAGCCGGTCTCTTCGTCGCGCATGATGAAGTTCTGGTTATTAATTCCCGCCAGATGAAAGTGAAGTTGCCGCCCGCCTACTGTCGTTTCCCACACCAGACCGGTGTGACAGAGCGTTCAATAAGTGGCGACGATCGGAGTGCCGCCGACAACGTCCTGCACGAGGTGATGGTAAGCCATCAGGCGGACGGGATAGGCCGCTGCCTCTCCGTTGCTGTCCACTGTCATGACGATGTCCGCGTCGGCAACAAATCCGGCTTCGCTCGTCTTTGCATAAGCTGGGTTGGCAAGCGGATTAAACATCCACTCGAAATGATTCTGGCGCGCGAACCAGGTTGACCCGAGCAGTGGGATGAGAACTACTACGAGGAATGCTTTCTTCCACCAGCGTCGCGAACCACCCCAGAGCCACGCCGCAAGTAATAAGGCCAGCGCCAAAACAATAAGCGTTACGATAGGAGACCAGCGGCGCAGCGCATAGGAAACCTCCACTCCTCGCACGGATTGCGGTTGGAAAGGCTGGATGAGCCAAACAGGGGCAAGCACGATGGCCAGTCCCATCAGTGTTAACCCCAGCAGAAACAGCCAGGCTGTTTTTCGACCGAGGAAAGGAGTAGTGTCGGTGGTCATCAGGAGTTTATTTACCTTTGCATGTGAATCCAAATTGTGCAAATCATAATACCGCGAAAACGCATGCGCGTCCTGATGCGTCATCCTCCTTGCTCGTGTTTACAAGTGTGCGATAATCAACTGACTGGCAAAGAAGTGCGCTGGTAGTTTGGAACGGAGAAAGAATGAAGGCTACTAGATTCCACCTGGTTGCAGTTGTTGCAGTTCTGATCTTGATCGGCGTAGGAGTGATGCGAGCCCAGCAGAATACGCCGCCCAGGGATATCCTGGGAGGGGCAAGTTTACTCTTCAAACCTCCCCAGAATCCACCGACACATCGCCGCAAAAACCAGGAGAACATTTCGGCGGATGCGCCCGTGGGGCAAAACAGCAAAGCTGTCGTTTCGCCACCAGCTACCGATGATCTGAGCGACAAAGTGGAAGACGCTCTCGCCCTGGGAAATGCCGCCCGTGATCGAACGCCACCGGATTTTGTTTACGCTGAAAAGGCCTATCGCCTGGCATGGAAACTCAACCCACGGGATCCCCGACCTTACGTGGGATTGGGCAACATCTATTTCGATCAGCAACGGTACCCGGAAGCAGCCAAGGCATACAAGGACGCGATTAACCTTAAGGAACCAACGAAGAGACCGGTGGTGGGCGCCTTTATGTCCGATGAATCCGGCTTGGCGATCACCGCCGAGTCGGCTAATCAAACCGGTGACTTACACGCCTACTTGGCTACGGCAATGCTGCAGCAGGAAAATTTGACTGGAGCTGAGATTGAGTTAAGAGATGCTGTAACAATCGATCCGAAAAACGCGACCTGGCGCGCACAGCTCGGTTATGCGCTGTTCACCCAGAAAAGATTTACCGAAGCCTCCGCTCTTTATGAATATGCCAGCCGTCTGGATCCAAACAACGACACGTACAAAGACCTTCTAAAGCAGTCGTTGGTGAGAGCCCGGGAGGCTTCCACCCAGGACACCGCGATCGCAAAGCGCCTGGAAGCCACCCAATGGGAGATACGTGAAGCCGTTTCGGGAAATATTAAAGGCGCCTGCGGTCTAACAGCCGGGCACAGTTTGGATTGCACAGGAGGCAATAAGCGACCGCGCTACGCTGCCATGAAATGGAAGATACAAGATGGCCTTTTTGAGTTGGAAAGCGCATCCACTTTCAGGCTTGCTGCCCCTAAGGGTCTCTCCGGACCAGCCTGCATTGGAGAGATACGCGCAGATCGTATTTACATCAAATGCTCGTCGGCCGAAATTGCAGCGGATGAAATCTGGACCAAACAAAACCGGGATTGAACATGACTCTCCACAACAGCCGTCACGACCTCACAAGTTGTCATCGGAATTTACCTTGCGCCTGCGGAATGTAAGTCAAACGTAATTCACCTTGCGGTGAAGGTAGGATCCGACCCGGTCGCTACCACCACCCCACGCCGGCTGCCCGCGCGGGACCCCGGTCCGCTCCCCGGTTCTGATTTGAACTTAATGGAACC
>JBGQJH010000306.1:0-4012 GCA_041498935.1 Pyrinomonadaceae bacterium
ACGGCTCAGGCCAAGCGCGTTTGTGCCGGACTTAAACCATTCGCTCGGCACGGCAACGCGGTTCCCGCGGCGAGAGTAAAAGATGGTTTCAGAAAGCGAGACGCCCCCGGCGGCGCTTATCTGCTCCATCGCTCCGAGACGTTTGAAATGCGTGAGGCATTCCGGCGAGATGAATTCTCCGCAGAGCTTCGCGCGCGGAAATTTCTTCTCTTCGATCAGCAACACGCGCGCCCCCTTCGTCGCCAGGTCGATTGCCGCACCGGTGCCGGCCGGCCCAGCGCCGGCGATTGCCACGTCGAAAATGTTTGCAGAAAGCACGGTCATTTTTCTGCGGTCCTTCGAGGAGTCGCCGCCAGCACCAGTCGATAGGGAAAGTGGCGCTCGACTCGGGCGCTTTCGAGTCCGGCACGTTGGGCCAGGTCCATTAATTCTACCGGCGTGAAGCTTCGCAGGATCGAAAGTGCGCCATCCTCACGGATCAGACGATTGTGCAAAAACAGCCGGCCGATGGTTGTGTAAAAGTAGTAGGCGACCATGTGCCGATGAAGATCAATCACAAAAATCCCGCGAGCTGAAACCCGGCTTAGCTCCCGCAGAATCGCTACCACGTCCCCATTCTTGAAATGATGGGTGAATAGCGAACTCATCCCATAATCGAATTCATTGTCTGCAAACGGCAACCGAAACGCGTCGCCGCGAATTGGCGCTATTTCCGGCAAACTTGTCGACCACTCGGCAATCGCCTTTGCCGATCGCGCGTTTAGTTCAAGACCTGCGAGCCGCGCTTTGCGACCGCGCTTTCGCGCCCAGCCGGCAATGACCCGCAACAGCTCGCCTGAACCTGCGCCAACATCAAGCACCGAAAAACTCCCCAGGTCTAGTTTATCGATCTCCCGCAGCAGAGAATGCCGCAGCGAGCTGACGTCGCCCAGCCAGCGGTTGACGCGCTGAAGCTCGACAATGCAGCCTTCATATTCCTCCGCTGTATAGTCGCCTTTATCGAGGTGCTCGAGCTCCAAACTGCGCTGCTGAAACTGATCAAACATACCAGGAAACGACATAATAGCAGCCCTAAACGCACGGGGACATGTGTACGCGTTTGTCTTTTCATTTGTCGGGGGCGTGGAAGTCTGGAATCATTGCTCCATGCAGCGTAATTCCAGCCCGGCAGCCGAGCTATTTTTCAACCCCAAACACGTTGGTGATGCAACTGAGCCCAGCTTCATTGGCCGGTCAGCCTCGTTTCATTGTGGCGCCACTTTGCGAGTTTCGCTGCACGTCGACGAGTCGCAGCGAATTACCGAGGCGAAGTTCAAGGCGGCAGGCTGTAGTGTCTTAGTCGCTTCAGCATCGCTTTTAATGGATCAGGTTCCTGGGAAGACGACCGGTGAAGCTGCTGCTTTGGGCCAATCTGTTGAAACCTTGAAGGACAAACTCGGGGACTTGCCGGCGGAACGGAGTGAGTGTCCGGCGCTGGCCTGCGAAGCGCTCGTCGCAGCCATTCAAAAATACAGCGACGTGGCGCGCGAAGAGTGGGAGGGCGACGAGGCGTTAATCTGCACCTGCTTCTGCGTTTCCGAACGAACCATCGAACGCGAGATTCAGACACATGAACTGCGGACAATCGCCGAAGTTACCGCGGCTTGCCGGGCAGGCGCCGGCTGCCGTTCGTGCTACCCTTTAATTGAAGACATTCTGGATGAAGTAAATGGTAAATGGTGAACAGTAAATAGAAGAGGCCGCGCCTTGTGTCCACCCTGTTTCAATTATTGTTGCCGAATTCGCCTAACAGCTATTCACCATTTACTATTTACCGGATTTGATCTATTTACCATTTACCATTCACTATTTACCGAACAATGATCTATCTCGATAACAATGCAACCACGCGCGTCGCGCCCGAAGTTTTTGAAGCGATGCGGCCCTACCTGACCGAAGCCTACGGCAATCCTTCTTCAGCACACTCGCTGGGGCGTCACATGAAGGCGGCCGTGGAGCACGCTCGCGCGCAGGTTGCCGCATTGCTCGGCGCGGCCGACGCGAGCGAAATCGTTTTCACGTCCTGCGGTTCGGAGTCGGACAATTGGGCGATCGGCGGCTTTCTTGAACAGAACCCCACCAGGCGTCACATCATCACCACGCGCGTCGAGCATGAAGCAGTGAGAAATCTCTGCGAGCATCTGGCGCAAATAGGTTGCGAAGTAACCTGGCTCGAAGTTGACGGCAGTGGCCAGCTCAGTCTCGACGATCTGCGCCAGGCTTTGCGACGCGAAACGGGCATCGTTTCCGTAATGCTCGCAAATAACGAAACGGGCGTCTTGTTTCCTATTGATGAGATCGGAAAGATCGTTCGCGAAAATTCTGACGCCGTTTTCCACGTTGACGGCGTGCAGGCGGTGGGCAAGATTCCCTTCAAGCTGAAAGAACTCGCTGTCGATCTATTCGCGTTATCAGGTCACAAGCTTCATGCGCCGCAAGGTGTGGGCGCGTTGTACATCCGCAACGGCGTCAAGCTGCCGCCGTTTATCATTGGTGGCGGACAGGAGAGTGGCCACCGCGGGGGAACATCCGCGGTTCCAAATATTGTCGCACTGGGCGCGGCCTGTGAATTGGCAGGGACCTTCGACGAGCATGAACGTATTGAGAGGCTTCGCAACAAACTGGAAGACGAGCTACTGCGCACGATTCCCAATGCACGTCTTAACGGAACGGCCGACCGCACGAAGCGACTTCCAAATACTTCTAACGTTTCTTTTGAGTATGTTGAAGGTGAAAACATCATGCTTCATCTCGACAAAGCCGGCATCTGCGTCTCCACCGGCTCCGCTTGCCATTCAACTACCAAAGAGTCTTCACCTACGTTGCGCGCGATGAACGTACCCTACACGGCAGCGCAGGGTTCCATCCGATTTTCACTTGGCCGCTACAACACTGAAGAAGAGATTGATTACACGCTCGACCTGCTGCCCGAGATCATTGGCAAACTTGTGGAGATGTCTCCTTATGATAAGGAATTGAAGGCGCTGTATGCTAAGGCGCGCCGCTAGGCCGCAGCCGAAAGGGTAAATGGGGAAAGGGTAAGGGGGAAAAAGGGGAACTTCGTTTTTCGTTACTAGCTCACTCTTATTCCACGGCTCGCCGTTTCCCCGCTTCTTCCCTTTTACCCGTTCCCCTATTCCCCTTTTCCCCTGTCCATCTCACCGCTTTAGTCGTCTCGGCTTTACTGGTAGAATCTTCTTTGAATTTAGATACGTCTCCGCAATCACTCCAATCGGTTTTCCGGAGCAATCAATCGATGTCAGGTGAGCAGTCAGTTGGTAATCAGACGCCTTCCGTGGCAATCGCGAAGACTGCCTCGTCACGCCAGGCGCGCCAGGATAGCGTGAGCTCGATGGAGACGGACGACTACGTTTGCATTGCGCCCGCAACCCCGCTCTCCCAGGCAATCGAAGCAATGAAACAGGACGAAGGCGGATGTGCGATTGTTTGTGCGGAAGATGGGTCGGTAGTGGGTATTTTTACCGAACGTGATCTCTTGACCAAGATAATCGGGCAGGAAACGGACCTGGACGCGCCGGTACGCAACTTGATGTCGCCCGTGGTTGCGACTTTGACGCCCGACGCAACGATCGGCGACGCCGTTGCCATTATGAATGACAAGGGTTATCGAAATGTTCCCCTCGTGAAAAACGGCAAACTCGTTGGCTCGATCTCCGTTTTCGACGTCATCGGCTACCTGGCCGAGAGCTATCCGAAAACCACGATGAACCTGCCGCCGAATCCGGATCAGGTGATGGGGACCACCGATGGAGGGTAAATAGTGAATCGTGAATCGTAAATAGTCTTTACTGCTTTTTTCTATTCACGATTTACTATTGACGATTTACGTCCTCCTACGAAAGGAACTTCGCTGAATAATCATGAGCACTCTTATCGAATCACCGGAAGAACTAACGGAAAAGAACCTCGAGGAAGTGGAAGCTGTGACCATCCGGTTTGCCGGCGACTCCGG
>JBGQJH010000307.1:0-3999 GCA_041498935.1 Pyrinomonadaceae bacterium
AGGGCTTTGAGATATCCCTGGTTGACACGACAATTGGCGAATTTTATTCGCTCCAGATAGTCGCGCAACGCCTTCTGCACTTCTTCTTTCGCGGGCCGGCGCTTCCTCAATTCCTCAAAAGTAGTCCGCGGTCCCTCCGCGAAGCCGACGATCGCGTCCCATTCTGCGGGCGAGTTTATCGATACAACACACGAGGTCGCTTCCATTCTCTTGTACGGCCAGAAGCACCAGCCAATGTTGTTCGCCTCAAGCAACTTCCTGAAGGAACTAATCCACTCGTCCGTGTTTTCGCCGGATTCCCCCATCCAAACAGGCACATTGTATTTGTCGCGGAAATCAAGATACTCCTGAATGGCCCCCTTGTTCACTTCCATCCAGTACTTATGAAAAGTGTAAACGAGTTTAGCGTCAAAGGGCGGTCCAAAGACTTTGAAGTTGGTGTCCCATTGCGCCCCGCCAAGGAAGATGAGGTGGTTTCTGTCGACCTCTCTTATGCCAGCTACGAGCTTGCGATAGAGCGGCTCCAACTTTGGGTTCAGGTTGGCGGCATCAAAATAATGCGCAATCGGCTCGTTGAGCAGATCGAACCCGATGACCGTAGGTTCATTTCGATAACGCGCGGCAATCTTGCGCCATATGTTGACAATCAAATCCTGGCTCTCGGCGCTTTCAAATAGAAACGGATAACCCCAGCTATCATCGATGTTGTCTCCCGTCTGTCCTCCCGGCGCGGCGTGCATGTCAAGGATTACGTAGAGATTTTCTTTCCGGCACCAGGCTACAACATCATCTAAAAACCGGTAGCCTTCACCTTCCAGCTTTGGGGGTGTTGCGTCTGATACAAACAACCGATAGCTGAATGGAACGCGAACAGAGTTGAACCCGGATTGTTTTATGAACCTGATGTCTTCCTGGGTAATGTAATTCTGATGGTACGTTTTCCAAAATCGCCGGCCCTCGTCTTCACCAACCAGCTCATTGATTACCGTTTGTATCAGCCGCGGTGAGTTGGCGGTCTTGAATTTGAACATATAACCTTCAGGCAGCAGCCAGTTGCCAAGATTGATGCCTTTCAGCAGGAGTGGTTTACCGTCCGTCGAGACCAGATCCTTGCCACGAGTCGTGACAAATCTCGACTGGCCATGGCTCGAGGTCGAAGCTGCCAGGTTCAGCAGCAGAATGATCCAGCACAGCGCTTGCCTTTTTCCACACCACGTCATCGGTCAATACTCCGCCTTTGCACCAACATGCCGCCAGGAAATCGAGCTGCCGGCCGCGCATGGTATTTGACTTCGCTCGCCAGGCGCAAGATAGGATCAAACATTAACGTAGAGTCCCTTAATGCGCGCAGCAGTTTAGAAAGGGCACTTGTGCCCCCGCCATGCAAGACCGACGAGCAGTGGAGTTTGAAGCTGGGTGGACGACTAATACAGAACCGAGCGCGGTAGCGCCGGATCCTAGAGTCAACTTCGCCAATGAGCATCAAGAATACGAGGATTCATGGAAAACGCAATGACTCTTTGCTAGGGGGTAAGCAAGTAATTATCAGATTGATTGAAGCACTCGCTCGACCCTTCAGGGACTTTGCAATCTGCTCAACACCGACGTTGACTCTGACATCCGGCGCTACCGCGCTCGGTTCTGTATTGCGCTGCGGTCTTTGTCCTGTCATATACGCGCTGACCAGTGAAATTTCGTGTTAAGATGAGTTCCATTCCTTTGCCTAACGCCACTCCAATGAGTTTATCCCGCTTCAGTGATGGCTTCGAGCTGATCCTGATAAGCCTCCTAATTCTATTTCTCGAGCTCGCTTGCATTCGCTGGTTCCCGGCTCATGTTCTCTATCTCACGTTTTTTACCAACGTAGTGCTCCTGGCCAGCTTCCTGGGAATGTCGGTGGGTTGTTTGGCCGCCAGTCGGAGCCGAAACTATCTCAGATGGACACCGCTCTTGCTCGTCATTGCTTTAGCTGCCGCGCATGCTGTTGAGATCAGCAGCGGATCATTCATGAAGTTTGTGGACGTGGGTAATCAAGCTTCGCCGCAGCAAGTCTACTTCGGCACCGAGTATCACAGTCAGGATCTGTCACGTTACGCCATTCCGGTTGAAGTTCTTTGCGGTTTCTTCTTCATCGTCATCGCGCTGGCCTTTCTTGGTCCGGGACAAGAACTGGGGCGGGCGCTTAAACGGTGGCCCAACCGGGTGCAGGCTTACACCTTGAACATCGTCGGCAGCATCGTAGGAATTGCGCTGTTTGCTGCGTGTTCCTGGCTCGAGACGCGAGCGTTCTGGTGGTTCTTATTCGTAGCAGTCGGGATGGGTTACTTCTACTTCATCTCACCAGGCCATCGCTTTCCCAGACGGCTGCTCGGCTGGGCTCCGTTGACCGCTGTGCTGCTGTTGCTCGTGGTCTGGCTCGCAGCGTTTACGCCTGTGCATGAGCAGTATCAGGGCCAGCGCGATGCGCAACAATTCTGGTCGCCCTACTACAGGATTGATTTTAAGCAGGCTGACCTGTCTCTTTCAGTAAATCTGATCTATCACCAGCAGATGGTTTCGCGAAATGAGAACTTTCCAGCGTATGCGCTGCCGCACCTGTTGAATCGAGATGCGGGCAGGCCCCCCTTTGCGGACGTGCTGATCATAGGCGCCGGTTCAGGCAATGATGTCAGTCGGGCCTTGCAGTGGGGCGCGAAACACGTTGACGCAGTGGAAATCGATCCCGCGATCTACCGTCTGGGGCGAACGTATCATCCCGATCATCCTTACCAGGACGAACGCGTTCAGATTCATCTGGATGACGGCCGCAACTTTCTTCGTTCGACTGAGCGGAAGTACGATTTGATCGTCTATGCCCTGGTCGACTCGCTGGTGTTGCACAGCGGCTACAGCAATATCCGCCTCGAGAGTTTTCTGTTCACGCGCCAGACGTTTGAAGACGTCCGCCGCCACCTCAAGCCAAACGGCACCTTCGTAATCTACAACTATTTCCGTCAGGGCTGGCTCGCCGCGCGCTTGCAAAAAGGCCTGGAGGAAGTTTTCGGCGCCGGCAATTCGCTGGTTCTGACCTTGCCCTACCGAAAAGTGATTGAGCCGCAGAAAGCGACATTCGGAGACTTCACGATTTTCTTTGCCGGAACCACCAGCGATTTGCGAAACACCTTTGCCCGCCAGCCTGACTATTGGCTGCGCAAGGACGAGCCACCCGGGCCGACATCGCCAAACGGCTTCCAGCAGCCGCCTGGATCAGAGGCAACGCAGGTCAGGGAACAGACGGAGAAAGGGCAAGCAACGGCGTCTCACTGGCAGCATTTTGGGTTAGCGAGCGTGTTGCCCCCTGAAGGCGGGCTGCGGACCGCGACCGACGATTGGCCGTTCCTGTATTTGCGTAAACCGATGATACCGACATTGAGCTTGCGCGGAATGCTGATTATGGGCGGATTGGCCATGCTGCTGATTTTTCTGTTTCTGCCTCGGAAGAAAAGAGGCGCGACTGAATTGGCTGAACGCGATGCCGGAGCCGCGAGCATCGGCAGCGCACTCAACCTTCAGCTTTTCTTTTTGGGCGCGGGATTCATGCTGGTTGAGACGAAAGCGGTGGTCACGATGGCCTTGCTGTTTGGCAGCACCTGGGTCGTGAACTCAGTGGTGTTCCTGGCCGTCCTGGTGATGATTCTCCTCTCCAATCTCTGGACGCTCCGGTTCAAGCCTGCGCGCTTGTGGCCATACTACGCGGGTCTGCTTATAACCCTGACGCTAAACGCTATTGTCCCGCTCGATTTTTTTCTGGGAATGAATCGCAGCATTCAGGTGCTTGGCGCATGCCTGCTCGTGTTTGCGCCGATACTGTTTGCCGGTGTCATTTTTGCTGCATCCTTTAAGCGGACCACGGAGCCCGACCGCGCCTTCGGCGTCAACATCGCCGGCGCCATGATGGGCGGACTGGCCGAATATAGCTCGATGCTGCTGGGGTTTCAGTATGTGGTGCTGGTTGCCATC
>JBGQJH010000308.1:0-3989 GCA_041498935.1 Pyrinomonadaceae bacterium
ACCACCGCCGTCGAACTGCGTATCTGGGCTCGGCGCGCAACCACTACACCGGTGTCGTTTTGCTTTGCGAGCGTCTTACAGCCCTGGGCCAATCCCAAGGCCATCAGGATCAAGAGACCCTTGTAAACCAAACTGCTCAATTTGATATTCGTAATAGCCATTGTTAACTCTTAACAAACCTTACTTGCGACAAACCTACCTTCGATAGCCAATGCAGCCGAGAAGTTTTTGTTGCGCTTTATTAGGCCCACGACCGACAGCTAACCTCGTTCCCGAACCGCCACGCTGCACCTGAATACCATATGCCGACACCGCTGAATCCAAATTGATCTTAACGGCACTTTCCACGTAATCCTTAGCGAACGATTCCAGGCCATGCGGTTCACTCAGGAGCTTGATTATAGTCTCGTTTGCGTTTCGTTGTCCTGTCGAGGATAGCCGAAACAGCTCGCCATATACATCATCAAGTGACGCCTGACAATCGGTCAGATTTCTCAGCGACAGGTCATAGATGAAGGCGACCAGCATTCCTTTTTCGTACACCAGCGAAGAAGACGTCGTCCAGCGGCGTTCCGAAGCCTCAATCAATGATAAGCGATCGTGGTCCACCGAGGACAAATACGAATCGTATACACGCGCGATCGTTTCCAGGTAGTCGTCGAAAGAGATCAAGCCCAGGCGCAGATCCATCCGCAAAGCCTGGTATAAAGTGAAGCCTTCAAAAAACCAATCGTAGTCACCGACAAGCTTTAAGGAGTTTGGCACCCACAGGTGAAAGAGTTCATGGCTGAGCACGATTCCCAGCCGCGACAAGACTTTCTTACCGCTCGCCTTCCGACCCAATAACAAAACAACATCATTGCCCCTCGTCTCCGCGCTCCAACTTTCAGGACCGGCTTCTCCGGGATAAGGCAACAGCATGAGAACTGCGTTCCGCTTCAGTGCAAACCGGGTAACTCGCGAATACTCCCTGATGATCTGTCGCGCAATCTTTATCGCGTCGCTATTCGAGAAGGGCCACTTGCCGGAAGTGATTATTGACAAGCTGCTGGCGCCAGGCTGCTGACTCTTTTCCTGCACCGCAGGCCCAATCAGAAACACGGCGTTCTCCGGATCGTCAGTTGAAAACTCAGCGTTTTCCTTTTTCACGTTTGACGCGACGGTCCAGCCCACTGGCACTTCAACCGCAATTAGCGCCGAGGTGAAGCTGATGGAATCTTTCGTCGAAGCGGGTAACAGATCCGCCAGCATGAGCAATCCGTGGTCCCGATTCAACCAGGAGACGTGGGACATCTGCGCAGCTGGCGAGGGTTCCGCGACCTTCACGTCATACCTAAATCGCGTACACTTTTCGCCAGTTTTGAATTCGCCCGGGGCCAGTTTTTGAACCGGAATGTTCTCGCCGCTCTCCTTGACCGCTTCAAGCATTTCAATTCGCTCGCCTAATCCGAGCACGCCACCGTAGCTGTTGCGAAAAGATAAAGCGTTGGTTGCGTTAGGAAACTCAACTTCAATCCTGATCCTCGCAGGCGCGACAGAGGGCACGCTGATTCGGGCGTGGAGTGTTTGCGCTTCAACACTGGGAAGGCTTGCCAGACTTACAAATCCGCAAACAGTGAGAAGCGCCGCCCGCACCGCTAACCGCGCAGTCTTACGTTTAGAAAACTGCCTCAATTGACTGAACATCACCGGCCATTCTGGCTCGGTTTTTCGCGGCTGAGGTGGGCCAGAAAGTTGTTTGACAGTGCTGATAGGCATCCTTATACTGCTGCGCGGGACTCTAACATAAGCCGCAAAAAAGTGACCAGCGAAGGATGATGTCAGATGAGATTTAGCTTGTCGTTGGCGCCACGACAAACGAAAGTTTATCGGGCACTTTCCGCTTCCTTCATTGACACTTTGCCAGGGCGATTTTAGAATACAACCGGTTCTCGTCCCTTGTTCGGTCCTAACTTTGAGGGATTAGTTATGAGTCTAGTCAAGATCATCGTAATCACAATAATTGTGATTCTGAGCATTCTGCTTTTCGGTCGCTTTTTCGTCTAAGCCGAACGGCTTGAATGCTCCAGCCTGCCGCAACGCCAAAAACAATCCTTGCAACTGTAAATGCGGTAGTTTTGCGTTCGTGCGCGCAAGCTTCCCTCGGGGCTCTCTGCATTCTGGTCGCTATAGGCGCGCTGCTCTCAACTCCTCTTCAGGCCCAGGAACCCCTAAGCGGCGACGAGGTCGTCAGAGTCAACACGGATCTGCTGGTCTTCCCCATTCGTATCCGAGACAAACGTGGACCAGCCGCGACTACACTGACTGAACGCGATCTCTCACTAAAGGACGAGGACCACGTTACCTCCGGACTGTTCTTGTACCATGGCGCCGATCGCGTTGCGCTTGTCTTTGCCCTCGATCAATCCGGCAGTTTGCGCGAGATCGTTTCCGAGCAGCGCGAAGCGGCGCTGGCATTGGCTGGCCGGTTCGGTGACAGATCTCAGGTGGCCGTTATTCGCTTTGCCGAGAAGCCTTCGCTAATCGCGTCATTTGGCAGGGACACCGCCGCGGCGCGTGAGGCGTTTAGCTTCCCTGCGCGGGCCAATCAGCACACAGCAATATTCGATGCCGCCGCCGCTGCCGTTAACGTCTTCGATGGCCTACCGCAGCTTCGTTCTGAACGTCGCATCGTGGTGTTGATTAGTGACGGACTCGATAACGCGAGCGCGATTAAGGCGGGCGCGGTGATTCAGGCGGCAATGCGAAACCACGTATCTTTTTATGTGATCCACTTGCCGCTGTTCGAGCCGCGTGATGGACGGCTAGCTGTACGTCCCACCGCAAAAGGTTTTCGCGAACTCGCCGAGAAAACTGGTGGCAAGTATTTTCTGGTCGGCGATTCACGCCGAGCGCTCTCGCCCCAGGCTAACAAGGCAAGCAACGATTTGACCGGAGTCTTCCAGGCAATTGAGGACGACTTAAGGAGCCAGTATCTGCTCGGTGTCTATACCGGCGAGAGTGCGCGAGATGGTCGCAATCATCGCTTCGCCATTGGCCTCCCGGCGGGCCTCGAGTATCAAGTCGGCGGTTACGGCTATTCGCGGAGCCATGAGTTCTTTCACGTTATGCCACGCGAACCGGAGAGAGTTCCCAAATGAACCTTCGTGAACTTCAATATCAGAACCGGGAGCAGTAGCGACCGGGTCCGCCTCTTCGAGAGCAAACCAGTCCGTGCCCCATCTGTCACCCGGTCGCTACTGCTCCTGGTTCTGATATGGTGGACAACCTGGTAATTTTTCGACATTTTTGGCCGCAGCTACCTTTAAACAACCCCTTGCGCCCATATGTGATGACTTGCGTCTGTCCGATTGATTCGGTAAACAATGCGGGGTCCCCAAGCGGGCAGCCCGCTTGGGGTGCTAATATCCTTCAATCTCGAACTCATCCGTGGCAAGCAAAAGATGACTGAAGATCAGGAACTCGGGCTGCGTAAAATCCGCCGCGCACTCATCAGCGTTTCAGACAAAACCGGAATCGTTGACTTCGCACGCGAACTCAAGGCTCTTGGCGTTGAGCTAATAAGTACCGGCGGCACGGCAAAGGCGTTGCGCGACGCGGGTATTGAAGTGCGCGATGTTTCCGAGGTAACGGGTTTTCCGGAAATGATGGACGGCCGCGTAAAGACTTTGCATCCACGCATCCACGGCGGCTTGCTGGGCCTGCGCGACAATCCGGACCATCAACGCGCCATGCGCGAGCACGGCATCGAACCAATCGACCTGGTCGTCGTCAACCTTTATCCGTTTGCAGAGACCGTCGCGCGCGAAGGCGTCACGCTTGAAGCAACAATCGAACAGATCGACATCGGCGGTCCGGCGATGATTCGCTCAGCCGCGAAGAATTTCCGAGATGTTGCCGTGGTGGTAGCTCCCGAACGATACGACCCAATTCTGCGCGAGATGAAAAACAACGATGGCACCCTATCGATGGTCACCCGGCAGAGACTG
>JBGQJH010000309.1:0-3983 GCA_041498935.1 Pyrinomonadaceae bacterium
AACACTAAATGTAAACTCGCCTTTCCGAATCGTGTCCCCATCGTATATCGTGAACAAACCTGTCGGCCCACCTACCGGACCACCCGTCCCAACTGCGGGAGCCTGGTTACGCGGATCCTGTGGCGATCTCAAAGTCTGCGCCGACACTGCGGCACATAACACCAATGTAGTGAGCGCGGCAATAAACGCCCTCGTTGCGAGTCTCATCGCATTCCTCCAGCGAGATCAGTATAGAAGTTTGATTATGAATGCCACCGTCGGCAAGAAGCCGGCCCACAATTGAACGGCGTATCGTCCTTGCGATTCGGAGGCCCCAACGACAAGCTGACGAATCTAACGCTCAACATCCTCACAACCCGCTGAGCAACACTATAAAGAACAAATTACTTAAGCGTCGAGTTACGATCCGTCGCCCGAGAAAACTAAGCGACACCTTGGTACGAAAAGTGCGCGTTTAGTGTCAAAGATTCAGCACCAAATCCTGGCCCATGCCGAGATTCTCTTCACGGTAGTGCTAGGTACGAAGTCATGCCAGACCATACCCTACCATTTGGCGGAAATCAAGACCTTTTCACTACTTTAGCCCATATTACTTTATGTTTTTTCCGTCACGCGTAGATGCCTCTCATACGCGTATCATAGGCCACCCGGTCTATCGCCAGCATGTAGGCCGCGGTCCTTGTGTCCACGGCATGTGCATCCGCATAACGGCAAAGATCATTGAAGCTGGCAACCATCGTTTCCTGAAGTCGCTGGTTGACTATATCTTCCCGCCAGAAATACCCCATCCGGTCCTGTACCCACTCAAAATAAGAAACTGTCACGCCACCAGCGTTTGCCAGGATGTCGGGTATCACAAAGACTCCCTTCTCATGCAATATCTGATCCGCGGCAGCGGTCGTCGGACCATTTGCCCCCTCGGCAAGCACCTTACACTTGATCCGGTCCGCGTTCTGCGAAGTAATCTGATTTTCTGTGGCGGCGGGTACAAGCACGTCGCATTCCAACTCCAACAGTTCGCTGTTCGTTACGCGTTCCACTCCGGGAAAATCCTCGAAGGAGCGGGTGGCTTGCAGATGCTTGAGAGCGGCGGGAATATCGATGCCGTTTGGATTGTAGATACCACCATGGACGTCCGAAATTGCCACAACCCTGTAGCCGGCTTGGTGGATCAGTTGCGCCCCGATGCCTCCGACGTTGCCCGAGCCCTGGACAACCACTCGTGTCGTTTCCGGCGACATCCCAAATCTCTTTATCGCCTCATTGATTACAAAAAGAATTCCGCGCCCGGTGGCCTCACGTCGTCCCGATGAACCACCAAGATCAATAGGCTTTCCCGTAACTACAGCGGTTACGGTATGTCTGGCGTGCATGGAGTAAGTGTCCATGATCCACGCCATTGTCTGCTCGTTAGTATTCATGTCCGGAGCCGGAACATCCTTCTCTGGTCCAATAAAGTCCAGTAACTCGGAAGCATAGCGCCGAGTCATCCGCTCAAGCTCGCCGAGGGACATCTGCTGGGGGTCGCAGACTATTCCACCCTTAGCGCCCCCAAAAGGAACATTGACCACCGCGCACTTCCAGGTCATCCATGCGGCCAGGGCCCGCACTTCGTCCAGGTTTACGTCCGGCGAATATCGTATTCCGCCCTTGGCTGGGCCACGAGCGAAGTTATGCTGAACACGATAGCCTTCAAAAACCTGGATCCGGCCCGAGTCCATTTTGGTGGGTATGTAAACCTTGAGTTCTCTGTTAGGAACGCGCATCACCGCGTACAAATCCGCATCGAGATTGAGCAACTGAGCGGCCCGGTCGAACCGCGACATCATTGACTCGAAGGGGTTTTCTTCCTTTATCTCGCGGATGTCGTCTACGTAGGATGTGCTCTGCATACTTGCCATTGGCTATCTCCGAATCTTCAAAGTCGGATCATCAAAGGTGCATCAAAACTTTCCACCCACGGCGTGTAAGGTGAATCAATAGGTTACAAACCGAAGATCCATCCGAGTACAGTAACCCAGTCAAGATTGGCTAAGCATTGGGTTGTTGGTCCAAAACTTCATTCATTGAGCCACTACGATAACCATGGAGGTCGAGCGTCACATACTTGAAGCCCAACTGGCGAAAGCGCCGCGCGAGATCGTCAATAACTTCAACGCGTAAGGCGTGGGCCATTTCAGCGGCGGCGATTTCAAGACGAACCAGGCTGTCGTGGTGGCGCACGCGAAACTCGCGAAATCCCATCTCGCGAAGAATTGCTTCGCCTCGATCCACGGTCGAAAGCCGTTCGATGGTCACCGGGATACCATAAGCTATCCGAGACGATAGGCAAGGGCTGGCCGGTTTGTCCCACGTGGGCAGACCAACTCTGCGACTTAACGACCTGACCTCCGCCTTAGTGATCCCGACTTCGATGAGCGGGCTGCGCACGCCGTGCTCGCGGCTGGCCGCGCGGCCCGGCCGGTAGTCGACGAGATCATCGCAGGTCGAGCCATCGACGATGAACTCGATTTCTCGAACGCGCGCTACTTCCCCGAGCTTCTTGTACAGTTCATCTTTGCAAAAATAACAACGCGTAGGACCATTCGCTGTGTAGTTAATATCTTCCAGCTCCTCGGTTTGGATCACTTCCCTGCGAAAGCCAAATTCTCTGGCCAATCGCACCGTCTCTTCCCGTTGGCTCTCAGACAGACTAGCTGATTCGCCGGTGACGCAAAGCGCCTGTTCACCAAGTTCGCAGTTAGCCACGTAAGCAACGTAGGTGCTGTCGACGCCACCGGAAAACCCAATCAGGGCAGAACCCATTTCGCGAAAGAGTTGCCGCAGTCGTTCTTCTTTGGCCAGCGTCAACTCGCCCTCTCCCAATTCGCTGGTTACTTTCGTTTCGATATTTTCAACCAACCAATTGCTCACAATTTTTGCTCTCCGGGATTAGAGACACGTGCACCGCGCGCGTCTGGTTCCACTAATTAAATAACGGATTACGGTGGGCAATGTTATCGCATGCATCAAGATGAGCGCAACCAGCATCTCAGAATTGCAGGCAGGAGTTTGTCGCGTCTGATTTTGGACGCGAATACTTTTACCATGTTAAGATCGCTATCTCCTCAGACATTTATTTTCACTCCCGGCTGCGCTTTGTTTTCATGATCCACCGGCTATCATCTGTTATGCCTTCATGGTCCCGCCCTGTGGCTTTCGCCGCTGCGTTGTTGTTGCTGCTCAGCTTCAATAACCTGACGCCGGCACAAACTGAAGACGCTTTCGGCGACGCCGCCGTAGACCCGGTGAAACTATTCGAACGTGGTCAGAATGCCCACGCCCACGGCGATCTCCTCAAGGCTCTGGAGTTCTATGAGGCAGCCATCAAGGTTCGGCCGGAGTTTGCGGAAGCGGAATTCCAACGAGGAAATGTATTGGTTGCGTTGGGAGGGGTGCGTTTGGCTGAAGCTGAATCCGGCTTTCGCCGCGCGATAGAGATTCGCAAGGATTGGTCACTGCCCTATTCGGCCCTGGGCTCCCTGCTGGTTCGCCTTAATCGTGATTTAGAAGCTGAGTCATTCTTACGCCAGGCGATCAAGCTCGACGCTGAAAGTAACCTGGCGCTGCGCATGCTGGCCGACGTTCGCCTGCGAGCCGGCGACGCGAAAGAAGCGCTCGAGCTCGCGCGGCGCGCCACCAACGACAAAGAGACACCTGTCTCCACTTGGCTTCTGCGAGCCATGGCGGAACGCGGCACGGGCGACAAGGTCGGCGCGCTGGCGAGCCTGGACCGGGCACTTCAGATTGATCCTCTCAACCTCTCTGCCTTATTGGAACGCGCCGAGATTCGCATCGCCAACGGCGACAACGAACACGCCATCAGCGATCTCAAGGCAGCCGAACCATTGATAACAGGAGAGAAGGCCAGTTTCTCGCGGCTCGCTGCGGCTTACGAACTGGCAGGCAAACCCGAGGAGGCGCGTCGTGTTGCCCAGTCAGCC
>JBGQJH010000310.1:0-3979 GCA_041498935.1 Pyrinomonadaceae bacterium
AGCTTAGACGCGGGGGCGGTCTCGGTGGACGGAATTTTTCAGAAAGAGGTTCAGAGTCCAGCCTTTAGGTTGCTTTGTAGGACAGACCTGCGAGGTCTGCCCAGGGCGCACACGCAGGTGCGCCCCTACATGCAAAGCCCAAGCTACACCTCAATACTTCGGCACGCTGGGATCGACCTCATTGGACCAGGCCGTGATGCCACCGGTGAGATTCAGAAGATTGCCGGCAAAGCCCGACCGCTTGAGTGCTTCAATGGCCCTCGCACTACGGCCGCCCATCTTGCAGTGCACGACAGTCTCGCGCGCGGAATCAATCTCCGACATTCGGTTCAAAACCTGGGCCAGCGGAATATGAATGGAGTTCGGAATCTTCGCTACCGCGACTTCGTTTGCCTCGCGGTCTACTATTTGAATGTCCTGGCCCTCGTCCAGACGCAGTTTGAGTTCAGTCGCAGAAATCTCAGGCAGCTGTGGCATTGGTGCTTGATTCATGAGTCCTCCAGATTTAGTAAAGATCGATGACGTGAGTTATTCTACTGCAAATAACTTTCCATCAAAGGACTTGTTTATGAGATTTGAGTTTTATCACTCCGGCCTTGATGACGTTCCCAAACTTTCGGTTGACGGCACCGTTGCCAACAGCGTGCATTTCTCCCACTGGGAAGGCAACGAAACGCCGCCGCAACTCAAAGCTGATACTTCCACTGAGATTGCCTTGAATCTCGTCGCTGCTCCGAATAGAAATGAGCTGACGCGCGGCATTGAGTTGGTCACCAACAATCATTTCGACACCGACGGCGTGCTTTCTGTGTGGACGGTGCTCAAGGGGCAGCGGGCGCTGGAGTTGCGCGAGAAACTGATTCCCGCTGCCGAAGCGGGTGATTTTTCCGAGTTCACAAACGAGACGGCGGTGCGCGCAAGCATTGCGATCCAGGGTTCGGATCAACCGTCTCCGGGAGATAAGTCCGGCTCGCCGCTCGCCTGTCACCTGGCAGGCGAAAACGTCGATGACGATGCCCGGGCCTACGATTTGGTGTTGCCTGAAGTTGAACGGCTGCTGACTAAGACAGATGAGTATGAGCCTCTGTGGCGTAGTGCCTGGGAGAAAATTGCCATGGCAATGGAAAGCTTCGAGCGCGGGGCCAGTAAGGTTGAAGAGTTCGCCGACGTGGGTCTTTCCCTAATTACGTTGGCGCCAGACGTGTTTAGTCCCAGTGGCTTCAATCCCACGCGTCATGCGGCTCCCTACACTGCGATCTCGCGTTATGCGAGCGGGCGGCTCTTCTTGATAACCACTCCTCTGAAAAACAGCTGGGCTTATCGAATTGACTATCCTTACTACTCCTGGGCAGAAACAATTGTTCGGCCACGCATACGGCGGCGCGATTTTTCGCAACTCCTGGCCGAGCTTAATCAGCTTGAGCTTGAGGGTGAAGGCGTTTGGAAGTCGGATAACAGCGAAATGACTTCGGCGATTAAGTTTCTCGGCGGTGATGGGACGCTGGCGTCTTCAATGCTGAAGCCGGACGAAGTCGCAAAGGCCATTCGCACGCTTTCGGCGTCAGCGCAGCCGGCCGCCGCAGGTCTCTAACGCAAACTACTTCCGGAGTTTCGTGCTACTAACCTTCAATGCATGACGTCATAATCATTGGCGCCGGACCAGCGGGTCTCGCAGCAGCTCTCTGGTGCGATGAGCTGGGCCTGGACACACTCGTGCTCGAGCAAAACGAGGTGGGTGGACAACTACTTTCGATCCACGGTCCTATAAACGACTATCCGGGCGTGCCCGCAAGTAACGGTCGCGAATTTCTCGAGCGTTTTTCAGAGTCTGTCAGTAAAGCCGATTTCGATCTGTGGACCAACGTTGAAATCGAGAGCGTTGACTTGAAAGCAAAACGCGTGGCCTTACGCAGCGGCGAAGAGTTGCAGTCGATCTCGATCATTCTTGCCACGGGTGTGAGGCGCAGGCAGCTTGGAATTCCGGGTGAAAAAGAGTTTGTCGGGCACGGCATAATTGAATCGGCCAGCAGAGATCGCAACGAATTTGCCGACAAGGATGTTTGCGTCATCGGTGGTGGCGATGCGGCTGCTGAAAATGCGCTTCTGTTAGCGGAAGTTTGTCCCACGGTCACGCTGGTGCACCGGAGAAAAAGGTTGAAGGCGCGGCCCAGCTTTGTTCAGCAGTTGCGGGGTCAGCATTGCATAACGGTTTTCCCGGAGTCGGTCGTTACCAGAATCCTCGGCAGCGACAAAGTTGAAGCGGTCGAAATACTGCGAAAAGATGCGCTAAAGCCTTTTCAGATGGCGGTGCTGGGCGTGGTGATTCGCGTCGGCGTTCAGCCAAACACTGAACTCTTCCGCAACGAGTTGCAGTTGGACGACGAAGGCTACGCGATCGCCACTAACCAACACGAAACCAATGTGGTGAATGTATTCGCGATCGGCGACGTCTCGAATCCGCTTGCGCCAACAATCAGTGGCGCCAGCGGCGCCGGCGCCACGGCAGCAAAAGTGATTGCCTCGCGTTTGAACAGGCAGAAATGAGGCCGGGCTAGTGATCGAAACAACCACGCATGAGCAGCCACCGTACACCGACGCCCATATCGCGGCTTATCCGGTGGAATACATCGCGGGGATTGACCTTTACAATGCCGGCGAGTTTCATGCGGCGCACGACGTGTGGGAAGAGCGTTGGATGGGTGAGGTCGGCGCGCAGGAAAAGCTTTTCCTCCAGGCAATGATTCAATCGGCGGTAGCCTTTCATCATCTGGAAATCGGCAGACCGGGCGCGGCGCGCCAGATGTATCAAAGGGCAAAGGAAAAATTTGCGCATTTGGAGACAAAGATTTTCATGTCTCTTGATCTTGAAGAATATCAGGCGCAACTCGATACCGCGCTCTCGTGGCTGTTGACCGTAGCTGATCCACGCGAGTTAACGCAGCCAGACTTTCAGGTCCCCAGGATCGCGCTCCGGCCTGAGATAACTGAATACGATTAGGAGAATCTGATTGACCAGCTTTAGTCAGGTCAGGATGTTGCTACTCGCTGCGTGGCTGGGCGTCGCCATCTACTTTAGCGCCGTCGTTGCTCCGAGCGCCTTCGGCGTCTTGCGCTCGTTTAGTCTTCCCAACGCCAACGAGATTGCCGGCACGATCGTAACGCGCACGCTATCGGTCGTTAATACCAGTGGGTTTATTCTGAGTCTGCTATTGCTTGTCTCGGCTTTCGTGTTGAAAAAGAGCTATGGGCGCGCGTCGTTTATTCTTCAGATTGCTTTGCTGATGATCGTTGCCCTGGCAACCGGACTGGGTGAATGGGTAATTGCTGCCCGGATGCGCGGCCTGCGCGCGGCCATGCATGGGCAAATAGATCAGGTACCGCTCGACGATCCGAATCGCCTCGCCTTTGCGGCGCTGCACGGCTATTCCGTCGCGGCCCTGGGTGTTGCTATGATTGCGGCAGTCCTGGTCATTGTGTTTATGATTTTAGCGCGCGGAAAATTACTACCAGCAAAATGAAACTCCTCACCATCAAGCTACGCCTTTCAATCGCATTCCTCTTCTCGCTCGTGCTGACGGCTTCGGCCCCACTGGCACTGGGCCAGGAACCGCTTGCTTCTGGAAGTCCTGCCGCTCCGGCTTTAGTTCAGTCAGACTTAACCAGGCGACAAGAGGCCTTTCAGATTGTTTGGCAGACCGTGAATGATCTTTTCTATGACCCTAAGTTTGGCGGTGTGAACTGGGCCAACGTGCGCGAACGCTACGAACCCCTGGTGGCCCGGGCGGGCAGCGATCGGGAATTTCACATATTGTTGCAGCAAATGCTGAACGAGCTTCACCAATCACACTTCATGGTGATCCCCAGAGAAGCTATCCCCAAGATTCGCGTGACGAAGGATCCGGACGACTCAGCCACCGGCGATAAGGACGACCTGGACGCTGAGGAAGCTCTCAACAACGTCAATTATAAACTGACGGAC
>JBGQJH010000311.1:0-3958 GCA_041498935.1 Pyrinomonadaceae bacterium
AGGTGGGCCCTTGAGACGGTGCCGGCGTCTGCACCTCTCACGGTCGTTGCTGCAAGAAACTCTCCGGCGGCGCTCTGCGGCTGGCCCATCAGTAGAAAGGCCTCACCATAGCGAAAGTGTATCAGGTCCAAAGCGCGCGGGGCGGCGCCTGCCGCAGAGCGCTCGTGTAACATCGTCTCGAAAGCACTCAGGGCTTCGCGCTCCATCGTCTCCGCCTCTTTAGTCTTGCTTGCCCGGCGCTCGATCGCTGCCTGCGAAACCAGAGTGTCCGCAGTTTCCAATCGGAACAGATAGTTGCGTGGATACCTCCCCTGTAGTTCTCGCGACAGCGCTAACGCCTCCGGGAAACGCTTCTCCTTTTTGTAAATGGCAATGAGCAGAACCTTGGCATCGTCGCGCGTCCACTGCCCCTCCTTCGCGACACGCTCGAGCGTCTGAATCCCGCGCTTCTTCGAACCATGTGCTCCGGCAATGCTTGCCAGCATTCTTGCGGGCAGCGGTAGTGTGCCCACAATGTAGTCGTAAATCCCAATGGTTAACTCAGCATCATGGAAGTTTGGATCAAGTTTTATCACGTCGCGATGTGTGTCAACACCGCTTGAGCCGAAACGCAGCGCAGCTATGAAGCGTCGCTCCACGGTTGCTGCGAACGAAGCCTGCAAAGATTCGGTCGCTCCGAGCATATAGAGCGCCTGCGGATCGCGAGGGTTCCGCTGCAATCTAGCTTTTGCTAGTTGCGTCGCCTGGCGCGTCAGATCGCGAAAGTCCTGGAGCACGCGCGGATCAGGTCGGTCTTCTGTCGCCACATAGAACGATTGCGTGCTGTAGATGGCCGCTTGCAACCGGCGTGCTTGATTCAACGTCTCCAGCCAGAGCGTCGTGGCGAGCATGTGTGGGCCAGTCGGATCGTCCGGATACAGCCGGGCCATCTCTTTGAACCTCTGCCGCGCAACTTCATAGTCAAGATTGAAAAGAGCCTCATATCCCTTCTCTTGTAGCTCCTCGAGCCGCGGAGTAACAGCAGTCGTTCCTTTCTTGTCGTCTATTCGTTGCGCCGGAGCGCTGACGAACGGAAACGCGGAAAGTAGAAACAGAAGAAGTAATATTGAATACTTCATTCGCATTCGTCCAAAAGTTAGTGCTGACTTGCGCGGTCAACGTGAGCAAGCAATCATAGCGCTCTTACGTGTTCTGCCAAATTGGTGGCTACTGCTTCCGGATCCTGTTGGGGAGAGTAAGCGACTGGCTCGCCGATGATCACAGATACCTCACCCGGCCAGGCAAAATGCCTGTTTGCTCTTTTCAGTTCCCACAATCCGTCAATTCGCATCGGCACCACAGGGGCATCTAGTTTCTGAATTAACAGACCGGTGCCCGGCATGAAAGGATTCAGTGCCCCATGCTTTGTGCGTTGTCCTTCGGGAAACACCAGCAGACTAAATCCGTGGTCCATCATTTCACCAGCAAACCTGAAGCTCCGCCGAAAGCCGCTCTTTTGCGGCATCGAAAAGACATTAAAGAAGAAAACGACTGACGCGTACTCGAGCAGATAGAACAGGCGAGTTAACAAGCCCGTTCCAGGTTGTGGATGAAGCCATTCTCGCAGTTGCTCTCCGTCCATGGCGATCACCATTCTGGTTCGGAATCTTCCCGGAAGCGCCAACAGAACCAACGCGTGGTCCACCATCGTTACGTGGTTGCAGATGAACACTAACGGCCCACGAACGTTGCGCAAATATTCCTTGCCTTTGATTCTGGGCCAACCCATCACGCGCGCGACCGGCAGGACGATCAGGTAAAGCAGCGCAATTCGCAGCCAGCTCAACGGCCAACGCTGTTGCCATTTTGGATAGGGATACAGCGCTGCTTCTTCGTGCCTGCCTTCGCGAATTATCCTTTCAACTTCGCCTAGCGTGGTTGCATCGGTGAAGGCAGCTTCATCGATCTCTAATTGATAACGATCCTCGAGTGCACTCAACAACTCGACGCGACCGAGCGAATCAAGCTTTAGATCGGCTCCGAGCTTTGCAGACGGATCAAGCGTTGCTGATACGTTCTTGCTGATGCGCGCGATGATCTCAACGAGGTTGTTCGCATGACCGATTGGAGGGGCAACGGCACTGCCGGAGATCTGACCCGCTCGCGCTAACTCAGCTCTCACGACTTCTTTGACAAGTTGCTTTCGGACCTTTTGCATGGCAGTACGCGGAAAATCTTCGCCCGGCCAAACAAACCAGCGACGAATTTGCTGATGTGGCGCCAGTAATTTATTCACCCGGTTGATTACGGCTTCCGCGTTCACGTGAACGTCGCGGAGTATCAGCACGGCGAGCGGTTCCAGCCCATGGGGGCCGTCGATTTCGATGACCGCGCCCGCTTTTATCTCAGGTTGGCGATCCAGCACGAGCTCAATGTCCGCCGGGTAAATGTTCACACCCGCTGAGGTGACAATGACCTCTTTTTTTCGGCCTTTGAAATAGAGGCTGCCTGCCGCGTCGATCTGACCAACGTCGCCGGTGCGAAACCAACCGTTTTCTACTGCTCTCGATTGCCCGTCGTCTTTCCAGTACCCAGGCGAAAGGTTCTCTCCACGCACCAGAATTTCGCCGTTCTCGGCCAGTTTCACTTCCTGGCCCGGCAGCACTTTGCCGATGGAACCGCGCCCCTGCTTGAACGGGTGGTTGACGCTAACGAGTGACGCAGTCTCGGTCATGCCATAGCCTTGAATCACGGCAAAGCCAAGCCGCTGCCAGAACTGTTCGGTGTCCGGATTGAGCGTAGCGCCGCCCGAGATGAAGGCCCAGAACTTCCAACCGAACATGTTGTGAATCGCGCGAAACGTCCACCAGCGCCGTAGAAAATTTCGACCGGCCGACGAGCCAATCGCGTTCTCAAATCTGTTCAGTTTCCCACCTGCCTCGTAGTCGCTCTCGATCTTTTCCCGCAGCGCATCGAGAATGCGCGGCACGGTGATGACGACGGAGATTCGCTCGCGTTTGACCGTTTGAACGATCTGTGATGGGCTCAGAGACTCTTGCAGGAAAACCTCGCCACCGAGCAATTGCGGCACAAAGATGCCCACGAACTGTCCGAAGACATGGCTCAGCGGCAGCAGATTGAGAAAACGAACGGGGTGAACCAGGCGCTCCCATTTCAGATAGCGCTTAATCTCCCGCTCGAGCGGCGTCAGATTCGCCATGAGATTGCGGTGAGTAATGAGAACGCCTTTAGGCTCAGCCGTCGTTCCGGATGTGAAAACGATCTCTACAGTATCGTCGTAACGGTTGTCTGTTAGGGAATAGGGTCTTGAGGAGTGATGCGCGATCTGCGAGCTCAGTTCGTCGAGCTTGATCACAGGCAGAGTTTGCTCGACTAATCCGGAAGTGGCCACGTCACAGAGCGCAAGCTTTGCCTCAACCTGCTCCTGCACTCGTTTGACGAATCCAGGCTCGCTCTGAAGATCAAGAGGCACGACGATCACTCCGCGCAGAAGACATCCAAAGAAGGCTGACACCCACTCAGGGCTGTTCCTGGCCCAGAGCAAAACGCGATCACCCTTTGCGATCCTTCGCGCTTCCAGTTCCCTGGCAAACCGCAAGGCTGTCTTCGCAATCTGACTGTACGACCAGCGCTTGACTCTTAGCCCGTGCCTGTGGGCAAACGCAGTCTCATTACCGCGTGACAGAAAATCGTCGAGGTAACTGGCAACGGTCTTGGGCATCAATCCTGGATTCAGAGAAATGGGCTACGAGCGCGCCTCGCCTTCATATAGTTTCGGAACTCGGAAATATTCGCCGACTTCGGCATATTACCCTGCCCCTGCCGAGAATGTCGCGCCCCCAAACACTTACATTGAGGAGTAATTTTCTCAAGTGTGATTAGCCGGAGAAGGTGAGGGAATCAGACTGCGACAAAAATTGTAGATGGGAGTCACGAACGAAAACCAACGGACTTCAAT
>JBGQJH010000312.1:0-3951 GCA_041498935.1 Pyrinomonadaceae bacterium
CACAATCGCATCAAGCTCGGCGCCGGGGAGGAAACTTACCGGCGCGCCGTTTCAGCGCTGCGAGATTGGAGACAGTTTGAGCTTGGGTGGGTGACGATTGTGCCGCCGGGTAAGCTTTTGGAGGTGGGGACGACTGTAGCCGTTCAAACCAAAACTTTCGGGTTCTGGTCGCTAAACGCCGCCAGGATTGTTTATTTGATTGACGAAAATCAGGCTGGAAACGCGCGGTTCGGATTCGCGTATGGCACGCTGCCGGATCATGTCGAGGACGGCGAAGAGAGATTTACCGTGGAATGGCACAAAGAGGAAGACGATTCAGTTTGGTATGACATCTACGCCTTCTCGCGTCCCAAACATCCGCTGGCGCGCCTCGGCTTTCCGATAACCAGGATGCTGCAAAGGCGATTCGTCAGAGATTCGCTCGCCGTCATGTTATTGGCCGCGGATTAACGCGGATCGCGCGAATCTGAAAACCTTCCTGCGGTTGTACTTCTTGTTTTGATCCGAGCCGCGTTAATTGGGGTCAATCCGCGGCCAATTACTTCCTTGCCAGGACAACTGGACTTTGTTCGGAGGCGCGAATCCGCTCGAAGAAGCTGCGAACCGATTGGTATTGATCTGCCGGGATGGTAGCCGCGTGCTGGGCCAGCGTCCTGGTGTAAATCAATTCATCCCCTTTTACTTCGTAGGTTGTTTTATATGAGCCAAAAAGTGCTTCTAACTTCAAAGCGTCCGGCAGTTCGTCCACTTCGAAACCCGGGGGAAGTTTTACGCGAACGGTTTCAGTAAAGACGTGCGAATCCAGTACGACAGGATGCCGGCGAACAGGATCAGTCAAAAGAAGAAAGTCCCGACGCGAAACCAGCGTCGGTTTAAAGACCAGCAAACGGTCCTGCATAAGCTGCGCATACGCAATCGCCGAGAAGTCGACATCCAGATCGAATCTTCCTTCAATGCTTCGGTCCACCGGCTCGACCTTTGAAACTTTCGCCGTGGTGGCGCCATTCGCGACCCACCTTTCAATCATCCCGACATACTGGGGCCGAGACAGGCCGCGAAACTGGCGCCGAAAGTCCACCGCGCGCTGGCCGAGGGCACGCTCGCGTATAGTTGCATTGACCGAGCCGTCTGCTGACAAATTTGCGACAATCTGACGGTCGACACTATTCGCCTCTGAGGGCGTTTCGGGCATCTTCACGAGAGAGCCGGAGTCGCCCGCCGCAATCAAAGCAAAGCTTCCCTGCTCTTCTTCCGGCAAATCACCAACCGGCGTATTGTCGTCGGTTGCATCGAAGATCAACAGACGTCCCAGAGCCGGGTGCGTAATGACCGTGGCCGCTTTAGTATCGTCGCTAACCTTGATGGCTATGATGCAGTGGTTGAACTGACTGGGCGATACCCATGCTTCGCGCACATAGGTGGAATCGCCGGCGTAGATGAGCACCGGATAGGATTGAATATTCAGGGAGGTCAGCAGCGCTCGCATCAGGTTGGCTTTGTCTTTGCAGTCGCCGTACGACTTAGCCAACACGTCTGTGGCGGCATGAGGCCGCCACCGTCCCACCCCAATCTGAATCGAAATGTACTGAATGTTCTGAACGTAGTTGCCAATTGCGCGAATCTTTTCGAGTTCTGTCTGCGCGTTAGCGGTGAGCTCGCGAGCCTTGGCCGCAACCTTCTCGTCGGGCCTTGCCTGGGAATCGCTCAGCTCGCTATACCAGCGCGACACATCACTCCAGTCTTCAAATGACCTGACTCCGGGGTTCTTCGTTCCTTCGGTGGGAAAGTACTTGACGGCAACACGTGGTACCAAATTCGTCAATGTCGGACTGGCCGGCTCTTTCTCCAGCGGCGGCAGATCGCGCAACTCCCAGGTGTAAGCGTTCCCGCTCACGGTCGGCTGGACATTCGCATGATTGAATGTGACGCTGCTCGCCTGCCAACCGGACGGCAGCACCAGGCTCAGGCGAGACGAAACCACCGGAGTGTTGTTCTGAAAATACCAGGTGGACTGATAAAAAAATGGGCGCGTTTCCGTGGTCGTTTGAAAGCCAAAAACAGCTCCCGGTTCGACGTCATCGACAGCCACAATACTTTTCACGCGTGATTCATCGTAAACATCGTTAGGGTTTGCCTGTTCTATGACCCGATCCTTGCCGTAACTCTTCGTTTGTCCCGAAGGGCTAATGAGCCAGGCATGCAGATCTTTTACTTTGCCGATATCGGTTTCGTACCCGATTGCCGCGACCGCTTCCCCACGTCCGTCGCGATTGAGAATTCGGACGGCGTAAGTCCAGACCGTCGTTATCTGACCGTCTTCGCCAACTGTAATGGTCGAGTCGTCCACCAGGACGACGGCATTTACCTTCTTGTCGAAGCTGGGCACTTGCATCGCCGCCGCCTGACGCAGCCATGAGGGCGCATCGTCAGCGAAGACACCGGAACTCGCGCCGAGGATAAATACTGACAACAAGCACCCGCGGCTCAGCATGTTTCGCATTTTCATAGAAAAGACCTCATTGAGAAACGGCTGTTGCGGCAGGTTGCTTTAAAGTAATGGTGTGGTTGTCTTGTGTGTTGAGCGCATCGAAGAAATTCTTCAACTGTGGATATGCTCCGACGGGAAACAGAATATTCCCACCACCGCCGAAGAAGAAGCTCCGCTTGAAGTCCAGCGTGCGGCCATCCTTAGTTATCCCTATGGTCGCCTTGTATTCACCAACCTGTCCACCGCTGAAGGGAGCAGGCGCATCCGCGTTGTCCAGGGTAAATCCGGCGGGCAATTGAATGATCACTTCGTCCTGTTCCATCCAGGGGTAATGAAAATATACCGCGTACTGGCGTTGGCTGGCTGAAAACAGCGGTCTAATCCCATGCTGAAAAAATGCTGGTTGCAGGAACAACCTCTTTCCCGTGCGCTGAGCATAACCGGACACGCGAATGTGATAAGCATAGACCAGCGGCTTCGCCGAATCAGTGACGTTCTCTATTCTTATGTTGGTAAGCTCCGCACTGCTCAACTGAGCTTTCACTTCGTCCGTTAGAGATTCCTCACGCCTGGCTTCCGTGTTCTCGTCATTGTCGTCTTTTTTCTCCTTGGCAAACTGGCCCGTATACTCGATCCGCACGTCCCCTTCAACGGTCCCATCATCTGCGAGCGTCAGTTTTGCCGTGCGCTTCATGACGGATTTTTCCGGCTCCGATATCGGGGTCTGCACCCAAATAGCCTCCTTCGGATCGGGAATTAGCGTCTTTTGGCCTTCCTCTTGCCAGCGCAGCATTCCGAACGGAACGTACTTGCTCGCCGGATCAAAGAAGCGCCATTGACCGTCAAGTAACACAGCAACATTGTACCCGTTGAGCCAATAACGATCAGTGGAAGCGTTGTTGAAGAAGATTTGGCCACGATCTGACGTTCTGGTAATTCGGGCGTCAAGTCCCGCGGCATTCGCCATGGCTGCAAACAACACGTCGATATCTTCGCCTGTGCCGGTGCCCCGTTTAAGAGTATCGGTCGGAGTCTTGTTTTCCTTTATCTTTGCCCGCTCCGCCTTTGAAATTCCTGCCGCGTCATCATTGACGTTCTTGATTTTGTCGCGGCTAAAGTTGAACAAGCGCAACAATTTCTCCTGGGGCGTGGTGGCATCACCAATCGCTTCCGCGACGGCTTTGCGAATCTCATCCGTAGGCTTAAGCACAGGCCGGTAGGCTTCATAAACTTCTCGGCCTACTTTCGGCCATAGTCTTTCCGCGGGTAGGTTTTCTTCGATCGTGTAGTAGACCAGCATCCAGGCACGCAACTCATTCTCCGGAGGCATCCGCGGCTCTTCACGGAAAGCTGGAACGTTGCTCATGGTCGTGAGAAAAAAACCGTCCTTTTCTTTTACGAAGGGAGTGGTGTTCCCGTGATAAGTTCTGGCATTCATGCCGATGCTCGTAAAGGTATCGAAG
>JBGQJH010000313.1:0-3925 GCA_041498935.1 Pyrinomonadaceae bacterium
GCGCCGCCAAGTTGTCATGGGCAAATTGGACGTGGCATTCTTGCAACGCAATGTCTGAAGCAAGCAAAACAAAAACAAGACTGCTTCGCGCAGTCGGTAATGCGATTCAAGACTTCGGTATGATCGAAGACGGAGATCGCATTATGGTGTGCCTCTCTGGCGGCAAGGACAGCTACACGATGCTGGACTTGTTGCTCGACCTGCAGCCCCGGGCTCCCGTGAGTTTTGCGCTGTTGGCTGTAAATCTCGATCAAAAACAACCCGCGTTTCCGGCGGATGTGTTACCTGGCTATCTGGAAAATCGCGGCGTCCCGTTTCGCATTATTGAGCAGGACACTTATGCCCTCGTCAAGCGTCTGGTTCCGGAAGGCAAAACCTACTGCTCTGTTTGCTCACGTTTGCGGCGCGGAATTCTTTATAACCTCGCGGTCGAAGAAAACTGCAACAAGATCGCACTCGGCCACCACGCCGACGACATAATTACAACCTTCCTGCTCAATCTTTTCTTCGTTGGCTCGCTCAAGGCGATGCCTCCGGTGCTTCGGTCCAACGATGGACGCAATACTGTCATTCGTCCGCTTGCTTACTGCCGCGAAGCTGACATCGCCACTTTTGCCGAGTCGCAGGAGTTTCCGATAATCCCCTGCGACCTTTGTGGCTCGCAGCCAAAGCTCCAACGCGCGCGCATCAAACAGTTGCTAACCGATCTGGAAAAAGACATTCCAAACATTCGCAGCTCCATGTTGACTGCACTTGGCAATGCAATCCCGTCACATTTGTTGGATCACCAGTTGTTCGACTTTAAGAAACTCAAGGCTGCGAGCGGCGACCTGGAAACGGAACTCGATCTCGCGGTCGGTCACAAGTATGAAGATTTGCAACCGACCTTAGTCTCGCTTATGTGAGAAAACGCGACATCCATCCGAGCTTGTTTCTAATTGAGTATGTCAACCGCGAAGAAACGAGAACTTGATCTCAGCGCCTTCCCCCAGGGAAGTGTTACTGAATACGCAACGCTAGTTTGTCTCGCCTGCACTTTCGATATCTTCACAACCCAACTAGGCCTCGCGCCACGCACCGCATACTCAGAGATACGAAAGTATTGCCCGACCGTGGCTGAGTTGACGGCGCCGCAGGCTGTTCCGCCATTCTTTGATAGCGAAGAGAAGCATCCGCATTGTCCCTACTGCCAGGCGGCCAGGCGCTGGCATGCCTGCCTGGATACGGTTCGAATTGAAGGAGTTAAGGCAACTGATGCCGCTCGGAAAAAACTGACCAAGTCTCTCCCACAGAAGGACAATCAGTTTCAGATCATCGAAGCCAAATCTGACAGACGTGCCGTCTTCTTCGACTGGCTCGATACCCTCGGCCGGAAACTGGACCTGGAAGTTGACGCCTGGTTAATTGAGGCTACTCGCGCGTATCTCGAACGCCTGGAACCAAAGACGGATTGGGCGGAAGTTTTCAATGGCGTGCGCGCGATTCGTCGTTCGCAACGGCTCACCGAGGGCTGGGAAAAGGAGGGCGCCCGACTATTCCTGATGCCGGTCGTCTACAGCGAGGCTTTGATAGTGCAGTATCTCGTAAGTCGCTCACATGTTCACGGAGGCTTGACGCTTGAAGGCCGGCTGACGTTGCCGGAGTTGATTCGGCGTCTGCGTTATGGCGGTTATCTCGAGGCGAAAGAAATCTCGCCGGGAGATCAGTTTGAAATTCTCGAACAGTTGATAGAAAAACTTTCCGGCGGCTCCGGCAAGGCCAGGCTTTACTACATCGTCGACCGCCGAGATTTTCTGGAGAAAGTGAAATCAGTTTACGCGCGCTATGCGGCGTGAGGCTTGCTTACTTGATCCTACCGGACCACATAAAACGCAGTCTGTCGCGGTCGAAACCATTTCATTCCATCCTTTGTCAGATAAGCATCGTCCTCCATCATGATGGTCACCTTCTGGCCACCCCACTCCGCCACCGGCGTACTCGTGTTCAACTCAATCGACGTATATGAACCTTCGCGAAACGGCGGCTCGAAGGAGACTGCTCCGGCTACCGGTCGTCGGAAGTCAACGCTGGCGCCGAGCCCATGGCCCTGGTTGCCGATAGAGTGGGAATAGATCATCGCTTCGATGTCGGCGGCTTTCATATCGGCCATCGTCGCATCGTAAACGTCATAGCCCCACGCACCGGGCTTGATGTGCGCAAACAACGCATCCTGAAGACGATTGGTGTTAGTCAGCGCGCGCTGCAAACCTTCCGGCACGCCACGCTCACCTTTGCGCAGGACGTAACCCATCTTTTGCCAGTCGGTACTCAGCCCCATGTAATTGAGTCCGCAATCGATGTGAATCACGTCGCCGCGCCGGATCACTTCCGACTCGTCAGCAACACTTAGGAACTGCTGCGTCTTTCCGGTTTCCTGATTCCGGCGCTGGATACGCATGTCCGGGTGAAACCACGTGTCGAGCCCGGAATTATTCATCTGCTGCAACCACCAGTAGCGCACGTCACCGACGGTGGTTTTGTCGGGCGTGATCACTTCGTTGGAGAAAGCCTGACGCGTGATGATCTCGGTCAGCGCCACCGCCTGGCGATAGTGTTCAAGTTCATCGGGAAGCCGCGTGTCCAGATACTCGACGATCAATGGTGCCGCCGTTACAAACCTGTCTTCGTATTCTTTTCCGAGCGTCTCCGCGAGAAACTTGCGCGCATCGTAGGTTAAACCGTTGGTTGCGCCGCGCGTGCCACCGAAGTTCAGGGCAATCGTCTTCGGATTTCGTTCTTCGACAATTTTCTTCAGCGTTGCTTGAATCTCTCTTCCGGGCGGATTGACGACCTCGAAAAACGAACGCAGGTGCTCGTCGAGATAACGCACCAGGGCGATGCGCTCGAGTTTGTCCCCGCCGCGATCGGTGAAAATGAAAAAGTCGCGCCGGCCCTCATAGGGAATCGGTGGCGCAATATAGGGCACCACCGTTTCCGGATGAAACTCTTCATTCGTGACGATCCACATTTCCACTTTGTGGCGACGCATCATCGGCAGCAGCATCGTGTCGAGACGCGTTTTGAGCCAGCGCTCGCGCACGTTTAATTGCTCGCGCACGGACAGGAGCTTCGGCAGCGGCTCGGCGCGAACTTTCTTTTGCGCGGCGGCCTCAGTGAATAGAGGCGTGGAAGCGGACAAGCACAGGAAAATAAAAGCGAGCGCGGTAAGCAGTTTTTGAAATCGAGAACTCATCCTTGTCGGAGTCTCCTTCGTATCGAAAATTCGGGGTAGATGCGGATAAATCAGAACCGGGAGCAGTAGCGACCGGGTCGACATGCCGCTTCAGCAAGCGCTCTGGCCCAGCCAGATCCAGTCGCTACGACCACCCCAGCGGGGTGCCCCGCCGGGGGACCCCGGTAGAATGCCTGTCCTATAAAGTCAGCATTGCGTTGGCCGTCGATAGCGGTGCGTCACGGGGCGGCGCCGTCCGATGCCAATCGCATTGCGCGAGATGATTAGCGTGGGTGGCAACTGGCGCCGCTTGAATTCATTGGCCGGCGACTCCACCCGGTTCAAAATATCGTAAACAAGGGTTGAATCGTTTCCCGCCGCGATGATCTCTTCGGGGGTCGCCTTCTGCTCGAAATAGATTTTGATAATTGGATCCAGCTCGTCGTAGGGTGGTAGTGATTGATCGTCAAACTGCCCGGGCGCCAACTCCGCCGACGGCCGCTTCTCAATAATAGACGTAGGAATAATTTCTTTTTCCCGATTGAGATAGCGCGCCAGCGAATAAACTTCCGTCTTCAAAACGTCGCCAATCACTGCCAGTCCGCCGTTGGTGTCGCCGTAAAGAGTGCAATAGCCTAAGGCCAACTCCGACTTGTTGCCGGTGGAAAGCAGCAGCCGCCCCTCTGCATTGGAGATCGTCATCAGGATATTTCC
>JBGQJH010000314.1:0-3907 GCA_041498935.1 Pyrinomonadaceae bacterium
AGCCGCGGCGGTGACTTATGCGGCGGGTAATCCTTTTGTCGGACTCGCTGCCGGTATGGCCGCAGGAACTTTGATTGCCGCGATTCATGCGGTCGCTTGTATTCGTTACAGAGCTGATCAGGTTGTCACGGGCACGGCCATCAACATTCTCATGATCGGCATGCCCGCTTTCCTGAGCGGCGCCTTCTTTCTTTCTTCCGGATCGACACCCCAAATTCCCAAGGAACACCTGATACCCTGGACGCCTATCGTCATGGCGCTCGTCCTGGTCCCTCTGAGCTGGTACGTGCTTTACAAAACTCCATTCGGATTACGTCTGCGGGCGGTGGGCGAAAATCCCGAAGCCGCGGATGCTGCCGGTGTTCCGGTTGCAAGAATGAGATATGCGGGCGTGTTATTGTCTGGATTGTTGGCGGGAATCGGCGGGGCTTATCTTTCAATTGGGCAGTCATCTCTCTTCACTCGCAACATGACGTCCGGGCGCGGCTTCATTGCGCTGGCCGCGTTGATCTTCGGCAAGTGGCGTCCGTTTCAGACGCTGCTCGCCTGTTTGTTATTTGGTTTTACTGAGGCCATCTCGATTCAGATGCAGGGTGTAGTGAAGCTTCCTTCCGGAGAAGACATCCCGGTCCAGTTTATTCAAATGGTGCCTTACGTCCTGACGATTATTGTGCTGGCGGGATTCATTGGCTCGTCGCGGCCGCCGCAGGCCCTGGGGATTCCCTACCAGAAGGAGAGATAAGAAGCGAAACGAATCAAGCGGATCGCGACTGTTCCGCAGGCGGTATTGGCTTAACGAGGCGACCCCTAGACGTGTTAATTCAAGAAAAGAAGTCTCATGGTTGGGAAGGTGGGCTTGCCCCCGCTTTGGTTGAGTTCAGGCATTCAACGGGCGGGGGTGAACCACCCTTCCCAACCTGTGAGATTCTTTAACTGGAGTTATTCCTCTGAGTCTCTGTGTCGTCCGCGCTGGATTATCATCGCAGTCATGGTTGAAGCAGCTTTATCGGATCTTTATTCGCGCGCTGAAAACGCGGCGCGCGCGATCCGCTCGCGCACTGCCGCAGAAGCGCGCCTGGCGCTCGTGCTGGGCAGCGGACTGGGCGGCTTTGCGGAAGAGTTTAAAGACGCCGTGACGTTGCCCTACCGGGAGATTCCGGGCTTCATGTCTTCGACTGCCCAGGGACATGTCGGCAGTTTGGTGATTGGAGAGGTCGAAGGTGTACCCGTTATGGCAATGCAGGGGCGAGTGCACTATTACGAAGGCTATTCGCTCGAGGAAGTTACTTTCCCAATCAGAACGTTCAAACTCCTCGGCATCAATACGCTGGTATTGACCAATGCTGCGGGTGGGGTCGACGTAGAACTAAATCAGGGCGCATTGATGGTCATAAGCGATCATCTGAACTTGATGGGCGTTAACCCGCTGCGTGGTCCGAACGACGAACGTTTTGGGCCGCGTTTTCCTGACATGTCGGAAGTTTATTCGCGCGAGTTGCAGGAGCTCGTTATCGAAGAAGCGCGCGATCTCGGCGTGACTGTACGCCGCGGCATTTATGCCGGACTCGCTGGGCCGAGCTATGAAACGCCCGCAGAGATTCACATGCTGCGAGCTTTCGGCGCCGATGCTGTGGGGATGAGCACCGTCCCCGAAGCTATCGTCGCTCGCCACATGGGCATGAAGGTCTTAGGCATTTCGTGCATTACAAACATGGCCGCCGGCATCAGTGAAACTCCGATTAACCATGACGAAGTGATGGAGACGGGCCAGCGAGTGCGAGAAACGTTTACGCAGTTGCTTCGCCGGGTTATCGCGAAGGCGGGGAACCAGTAAAGCGCATTTGTCGTTTAGAAAGTGAACTTGTACACCGCCCCGTGACGAGCCGGACAAATCCGGATTCTAAACGGATATTTTCGGTAACACAGGGAAGAAGAGTTTTGTGAGTCTAATCATCGGCATTTCCGGCGGGACCGGATCGGGCAAGACCACGGTAGCGAACCGCATACTGGATACGGTTAGGGCGAGCGAAGTCGTCTTCATTCAGCAGGATTCTTATTACCGCAATCTCAAGGATCTGCCGCTCGACTATCGCCAGCTTGCCAACTTCGATCATCCCGACGCGCTCGATAACGATCTGCTCGTCAACCACATTCGCAAGCTGAAAGCAGGCGAGCCAATCGACCTGCCCATCTACGATTTCAAGACACACAATCGCCTAAACGAAACACGGGCGGTCGAATCCAAGCCGATTGTTATTGTGGAAGGCATACTGATTTTTGCCGATCCGCGGCTGCTCGAGCAGTTGGACATCAAAGTGTTTGTCGATACGCCCGACGACATTCGTTTCATTCGGCGCCTGCGCCGCGACATTGCGGAGAGAGGCCGCACCGTAGAGTCGGTCATCGAACAATACCTGGCTACAGTGCGTCCGATGCATATGCAGTTTGTCGAGCCCTCAAAGCGTTATGCCGACGTCATAATTCCGGAAGGTGGTCATAATCTGGTGAGCATAGATCTGCTTAGTGGAAAGATTCGTGAGAGGTTGGCTGGCGCGCTAACCTCGGTTGGAGGCCAATCTTGAGCGAAGAAAGTTTGCGGCAGCTTATAGAAACGGCAAAGTCGGCGCGACTCCGGTCCATTGCGCCTTTCTCCAACTTCCTGGTCGGCGCCGCGGTGAAGACCGAGGAAGGGAAAGTTTACATTGGCTGTAATGTTGAAAGCGCTAGTTACGGGCTGACGGTCTGCGCCGAGCGCGTTGCCATCTGGAAGGCCCTGTCCGAAGGCGAAAGACAATTTACCGAACTGGCGATTGTCGCTGATACGGAATCGTTGACGCCTCCGTGTGGCACTTGCCGCCAAATCATCTGGGAGTTTGCGAAAAACGCAACGATCGTGCTGGGAAATCTTCGTGGTGAAACTCAGATAGTTTCAATTAGAGAACTCTTGCCGCGCGCTTTCGACGCGCGCTTCCTTAGCGGGGCCGCGAAAGGGCCGGCGAAAGAACCCCCTAAGGAGAGTTCCTAACGCTCCAGAGTGCACTTGTCATTTAGAAGCGCATTTGTGCACCCGCGTGACGAGCCGGACAAGTCCGGATTACAAACGGATATCATTTTTAGTGGACCGCAGCATTGCCACTGAGCCTATGTTGAAAAAAATATTCATCGTCTTCACGCTGGTCGCCACGATTCTTGTTAGTGTGTTGCCGGCAGCCGCGCAACGAAACCGGGGGCGGCGCATGATCCGAGTAGATCTCCTCGTGCTGAACGGCACGCTCGTAACCATGGACAAAGAGCACCGCGTTATCCAGGACGCGGGCGTTGCCGTTGCCGGCGGACGCATCGTGGCGGTGGGCTCGAGCAGCGACATCGTCCGTGTGTATGCGGCGCCGGAGAGAGTCGATGCCCGCGGAAAGATCATTATCCCCGGGCTCATCAACGGGCACACACACATTCCCATGACCTTGTTTCGAGGTCTGGCTGATGATCTCGACCTCCAGGACTGGCTCACAAAATACATCTTCCCGGCCGAGGCCAAGAACGTTTCCGAAGAATTCGTACGAGCGGGAACGCGCCTGGGGTTAGCCGAAATGATTCGCGGCGGGACTACCACTTACTGCGATATGTACTACTTCGAAGACGCGATCGCCGATGAAACTGCGAAGGCGGGCGTACGAGGAGTTCTGGGAGAAACTATCATCGACTTTCCAGTAGCCGATAACAAGACTAACGCCGAGGCAATGGCTTACGCCGAGCGGTTTGTCCAGAAGTGGAAGGGCAACGATTTGATTGTCCCCGCAATCGCGCCTCATGCCCCTTACACCGTTTCCGAAGAACATCTGAAGGCTATTCGCACTTTCTCCGATCGAACCGGCGCGCCAATCGTGACGCACATCTCCGAAACGAAAAG
>JBGQJH010000315.1:0-3905 GCA_041498935.1 Pyrinomonadaceae bacterium
AAACCTCCTTAGTGCATCGGCGCCGGCGGCGAGTGGACTAGCGACCCTGCCACTGGTATTAACAATCACGGCGGTGGGCGTGACGTGCGCGCCATATTTCTCGGCCACCTGGCGCTCTTGCTGCAACAGTACGTGAGATTAAGCCGGGCGATAACCCGACCCAATCGTTATCGTGTTTGACGGGCGCTCATTGTATTCTCCTAAGCCGACCTGGCGGGTTGCGTTCGCCTTTGGGGCCACGCTAGCGAGCGGGCGGGCGGTTCAGATCCTCTTTTAACGGCTTCTCGTTTAGAATCGCGGAACTTGAGTGGTGCTGTGACCGTTTGTTCTAATGAGAGAGACTTCCGGCCCCACGTTCTTCTTAGAGGAAAGGCACATCAGTTTATGTATTGCTCAGCTTGTGGCACACCATTGGCGCCCGGCCTTAGTTATTGCAATCGCTGCGGCATGAGTTTGAAAGAGCGCACTCAGTCGAAGCCGGATTCCATCAGCGCTTATTTAACTGCGATTACGATTGTTGGAGTGGCGGGGTTGGGCCTGATGCTCGGCGGCGCGATTGCGCTAAGAAACGGCGCTCAATTTCATGAGGATATAGTTGGCTTCTTCATGCTGATGACCTTTACGATCGTTGGCATCGTCGAGATCTTTCTGTGCCGGCAGCTATCGCGGCTCACCAGAAATTCTGAGAAAGGGCAGATCGCTGCGCCACAAGCGGCGGCGATGCCGGCTGAGTTTCGTGCTCCGCAACCGCACACGTTGCCTGAGCCCATCCCAAGCGTCACTGAGAATACAACGCGAACATTGGAATACTCGCGCAACGAGCCTTCAAGATAACGAACTGGAGCGAACCCCGGGGCGGCCCGGACAAAACAGGAGACCCGACTAAAGTGAAAAGAATTGTGCTGCTGCTGATCCTGATCACGCTTGTGGCCGGCTGCCATCGAATTCACGATGAGATCGCGGGCTCCGGCAAACTCCAAAAGGAACGGCGCGATGTGGGTTCCTTCAACTCAATCTCGACTGCCGGGGCTTTCAACCTCGAGATAGTCTGTCAAAAACCGCAGAGCCTCGAGATTGAAGGAGACGACAACCTGCTGCCGCTCGTGAGCACGGAGGTCTCCAACAACGTGCTGCACATAAGAAATCTTCGCAGTTACTCAGTTTCTGAACCCATCACGATAAAAATCTCGCTGCCGGATCTCGCAGGCATCTCTGCGTCAGGCGCGGGCACAATCGAAGTATCCGGATTGAAAAACGAGAAGTTTGAGATTGATGCAAGCGGCGCGCCCGCCATAAAAGCTTCCGGCGAAACCAAGGCCTTAAGCATCGACGCTAGCGGCGCCGGAAAGATCGATACGCATAAGCTGCGCGCTGCGCGGGTGGTGGTGGATTCGAAAGGAGTTTCAAAGGTTGAGGTCTATGCGGCGGAGCAACTCGACGTAACCGTCTCCGGGCCTTCGCATGTTATCTACCAAGGCGACCCGGTTGTGAAGCAAACCGTGAACGGACCGGGCAGCGTCGAGAAGAAAAAGTCGGAAGGCGCATAGTCGATCTGCGAACGAGAAATCTCTCGCTGCACTAGATAACTGTCTCTCGCTACGTTCCCACCGAGTTGTGTCTTGTGATATTTTTCAGTTGACATTCCACTCCTTACTGAATAACTATTTGTCATTATCGAAAGGAGCTTATCCAACCAATGACCTATGTAGTTGTTGAGTTATGCGTTGACTGCAAATATACCGACTGTGCCGCCGTGTGCCCGGTCGAAGCATTTCACGAACTGCCTGATCGTCTCTACATTAACGCCGAGACCTGCATCGATTGTGACGCGTGCGTGCCCGAGTGTCCGGTTGAAGCTATCTTTGCCGACAATAACGTGCCCGAAAACTATGCTCACTGGACCCAGATCAATATCGACGAAGCCCCAAATTATCCGGTAATCAGCGCGAAGATCCCCGCCCTGCACGGCCCAAGCTGTACTGGACCAGAGGAGTAACTTTCACAAAGCTTTTCCAGAACCGTTTAGAGGCGGGCCGGCAAATGCCTGGCTCGCCTCTTTGCCGTGTCGCGAGCTTTGTTGAAACAGTACCTTTTCTTGTTTCTCTGCCACTTCACGTCCAAGCGGCGACCTTGGTACAATTCGACGCATGAAGCTGGTTGCTTTGGTCGCGATTCTTGTTCTTGGTTCATTCACCTATTCGCAATCCGGGCGGCGGGCGAAAGGAACGAAGACGCCTGCGCTTCCGCCTGAGCAGGTAGTGGACGAACCGAAACCAAAGCCTGCGTCAACGGATGAACCGCCTCCTGTGACCGCCGAGAAAAACCAGGAGTATCGCTGCACCGATGATGGCAGTCTGGCAAGAATTCTCGAGACAGACTCCGTCAACGAACTCGCCCTTTCTGCGAAAGAGGTGGATACGCGCGCCGTGATAACCGCAAAGCCCAAGCCCTCATACACCAGAGAGGCGCGCCGCATCGGCATCCAGGGATTTGTCACGCTGAAGGTCTTGCTTTCGGCTCGCGGCAAGATAGCGCGCGTAAGAGTCGTAAAGGGACTCCCGGCCGGACTCACTGAAAACGCGATTCGGGCAGCCTGCAAGATGGAGTTCAAGCCCGCCATGAAAGACGGTCAGCCGGTTGGGCAGTGGCTTACCGCCGAGTATCTTTTTCGCCTGGCTGACTCCTCGATCTTCACTCCCTGAAAACCGATTGACACCGGCTAATCCTGGTTTGTACAGTCTGCAATTGAAGCGCGCACGTCTCCTCCGCTCGGGCATCAGGTCAAGCGCCTTCGCCTTACTGGTGCACTATCAATCTTTGCCAAACGGAAAGTTAAATGACAAAGCGACTCGCTCTTGTCCTCGCGACTATCTCTTGTTTCCTGGTGGTCGTCTCTTCGCTCGCTCCAGTGTCTGCCAAAGACACCTGGACGAGTGTGCGCTCGAAGAACTTTCTGTTGGTTGGCAACGCTGGCGAGAAGGACATACGCCAGGTGGCTGTTCGGCTTGAACAGTTTCGCGAAGTCTTTTCGCGTTTGTTTACTAAGATAAACCTAAACTCCCCGGTGCCCACCACCGTTATCGTTTTCAAAAACGACGATTCCTACCGGCCCTTCAAGCCCAATGGAAATACGGCCGGTTATTTTCAGTCGGGCCCGGACGTCAATTACATCACGCTCAAACTCGTTAAAGAATTGGGGAGCGAGCAGGATCCGTTCACCATCATTTTTCACGAGTACACGCATCTGCTGATAAAAAACACAAACGGTAACGTCCCTGTCTGGTTTAATGAAGGACTGGCCGAATACTACAGCACCTTCAGCATCACTGACGATCAGAAGGTGGTGATGGGCCGGCCCATTGCAAGCCACGTCTTCCTGCTGCGTGAAAATAAGATGTTGCCGCTGCGGACCCTGTTTCAGGTGGATCAAAAGTCGCCCTACTACAATGAGCGCGATAAGCAGAGCATCTTTTACGCCGAGTCGTGGGCGCTGATGCATTACCTGATTCTTGGGAAAGACGGCCAACGACTGACTCAGATGGGCAAATTCTTGGAGCTACTTTCGGCGAACGTACCCATGGAGCAGGCGTTTCAGCAAGCCTTTGCGATGAGTTTCGAAAGCATGGAGAAGGAACTGCGCGCTTATATTCAGCGCGATCGTTATCCAGTCATCACCGGAAGTTTTTCAACCAGGGTCGGCTATGACACGACAATGCAGTCAGCGCTGATGACTGAGGCTGAAGCGCAGGCTTATCTCGGCGATCTGTTGCTCCACAGCAACCGCAGCGAGTCTGAGGCCTATCTGCAAAAAGCACTGGCGCTCGATCCGGATCTGCCGATGGCCAATGCCTCGCTGGGCATGTTGCGCGTGCGCCAGGGCAGATCTGTCGAGGCGCGCAAAAGCC
>JBGQJH010000316.1:0-3901 GCA_041498935.1 Pyrinomonadaceae bacterium
GATCGACGCGCTGGTCGGCTTCTTTCGCAGCAACGTTCTTCAGTGCCGCAAAAAACTTCAGTTGATCCCCGATTTTCATCTTCCGGTAGAGTCCGCGCTCTTCCGGCAGGTAACCAATCCGGTCTTGTAGCTCCTGAGTGACCTGCCGGCCAAACACTTCTATCCGGCCGGAATCGGGAGCGGTAATGTTTACTATCATCCTGATGGTCGTTGTCTTGCCGGCGCCATTCGGGCCCAGTAGTCCAAAAACTCTGCCGGGGTAGACGGCCAGACTCAGGTCACTGACTGCGGTAAACTCGCCAAAACTCTTATTGATGTGGTCAATTGAAACGGTGGGGAGATTGTTCGTCATTAATGGAGCTTTCTTTCGCGGCTCAGGTTCGGATGTGAATGATGCGTTCTTGTTCTGAGCTCTCTAATACGAGGGGACCGGGATCAAAGTTTTCTTGTTGCGCAACGACTCGGGTCTGATACATAGTTACGGCGTCAGCCCAATTAGCCCACGGGTTATGTCTTACTTTCTTCGGCTGCTCCTTAGCAAGGTCTCCGCTGAACTTGCCAGCTTTTAGCCTGCGGGAAATATGTCTTCATCGTCCTCCATAATCAAGTTACCAATGGTGGACCGGGTCGCAAAACGCAGTGCTTCACAACAAACACATTTCGAAATCCAGTAACGCCCGCCATCCACTTTGATCGCGCCCTGGAAGCCAACTAAGGAACAATTACTCGCAGCCGAAGGCAAAACTGTCCGGGACGTGATCGCGCCGCATCTGCGCGTTCTCTTCTGCGGCATCAATCCCGGTCTTTACACCGCCGCTGTAGGTCATCACTTCGCGCGTCCGGGCAACCGGTTTTGGCCGGCACTGTACGCCGCCGGATTTACCGATCGCCTGACTTCTCCCTTCGATGAACGAGAACTATTGCAGAGTGGTTATGGAATAACGAATGTAGTCATGCGCGCGACGTCCACCGCGGATCAACTGACTCGCGAAGAGCTGCGCGCCGGCGGCAGGCGATTGGCCGCGAAGGTGCGGCGATACAAACCAACCTTCCTTGCCATGCTCGGACTCGGCGCTTATCGAGCCGCCTGGGAACGACCGAAGGCCGTGATCGGCCGCCAGGAAGAAACGATTGGCGAAACGGTCATTTGGGTGCTGCCCAATCCGAGCGGCTTGAACGCACACTACCAGGCGAAAGATCTCGCGCTGATGTTTAGTGAACTCAAAGCTGCGGTCGATCGCTTCGACCGCTAGAATGGACCTTGCGACGAGTTAGCCGACCCGTTCACAACGCAAAAATGCCGCGATGCGAGTCGCGGCATTTAAGGATACAGCTGCTATCCAAAGATTATTCAAGGTCGGCCAAAAATTCCGCCAAGAATGCTTCCGGCGCTGTTGCGTCTGTTGCTCGTTCCGTAACGGCCGTTTCCATTTCCGGAGTATTGCCTGTAGCCCTGGTTATAGCCCTGGACAAAGCCTTGGCGAAAAGCCTGTGATGAGGCGTTCTTGTAATAGTGAGATCTCTGCGGGCTGAAACTCTGATTACGTTGCGCATCGCTCGCACCCGTGTTCAAGCCAGCCTGATAACCCCGGTCTACCTCAATCTGATTACTGTTGTTGTACCCGCCGTAGCCCCCGTTATTACCATAGCCTCCATTGCGGCCATAGTTGCCATTGTTGCCATAACGGCCGTCGTTGCGGTTCTGGTTCCAATCCCGATTGCGTCTCCAGTCCTGGTTCTGAGTCTGGTTATTTTCGCGATTAGCGCGATCCCGATGTCGTCTCCAGTTCTGGTTCTGACTCTGGTTATTATCGCGGTTGCGATCACGACGCTGGTATTGACCATTATCATCGCGATCCTGTGCCTGAGCCGTAGCGCCTGTGGCAGCAGATATCCCAAAAACAAAAGCGAGAGTCAAAAGAGCCCCGCCAATCCCTTTTCCAAAATTCTTCATGTTCATAGATTCCCCTTTCGAGCGGTAAGATGGCAAGCTCCATGCCGAGTGAACCAACTCGATAAACACGTTGATTTTCTGCTATTACTTTGAAAGAGAGGCACGCCACGCCCCCATCTCGTGCAGAGATAGCCTCATAAGAGGCAGACACGCTTCGATGCTACCTGGACTTCGCATAGCTAGCTGCGTCGGGTATCGTAGTTTCTGCCGTGAGGTTACCTCCCTATGAGGCTTCGCAGCTGGGCGGCCATGTTTGCGTTGAGTGGTTTGAGAAGGTTGTATTCCCGTTCGGCGCCTTCCTTATCATTAATCGCAACGTAGGCGAGACCCAGATTGAAGTGAGCGCCGTCGAGTTCAGGTCTTAACTTGATCAAATCCTTGTAAGCTTCGATTGCTTCGGAATAGCGACCGCCGTTGTACAAAGCGAGGCCCAGGTTGAAATGCGCGGCTGCATTCTTTGGCTCGATCTCGGTAGCATGCTTCAAGGCATCGGCGGCTTCGTTGTATTGCTTCAGGCCGTTGTAGGCGTTGCCGAGACTCTTGTAGGCATTCGATAACACTTCATTCCGGTTTTGCAGTTCCTGTTTATAAGCCTGGCCTGTCTGACCCAGGAGCGTGATTGCCTGCCGGCAGGCCGCAACTGCCTCCGAATAGCGTTCCGCGTGCACGTAAGCAAATCCTAGATTGTTGTAGATCTCCGCGTTGTTCGGATCGTATTGCGACGCCTGCACCAATGTCTCGGTTGCTTCCGGGTAGCGGTTCAGACGGACCAACGCATAAGCTAACGGCTGATAAGCTGGAAGATAGGTGGCCTCTGCCTTGAGGGCCCGGCGATAAGCTTCCACCGCTTCGTTGAAACGTAACTGGTCCAGATAGATGTTTCCCAGGCCCGCATGGGCGCGCGCGTCGTTTGGATCTTGCGCAGCCGCCAGTTTGTATTGCTGCTCCGCTTCAGAGTAACGAGGCGTGGGCGCGCTCCTCGCCGCATTTCCTTTGGCGATGACGCGTTCGTGCACCGCCGCGGCAGCCCGGGCTTTGGCAGTGTTTGAGATTCTGCCACCGCCTGCGGAGGTTGCCGATGCCCTGCTCCCTGTGTGCAGCGGCGGATTAGCCGGCTTGCGAAAAATCAGCGCCGCTCCGCCCATCGCATCGCCCGATAGACTACCGCCTCCGGCCTGGCCTTCCTGGCCTCGAGCCACACCGCGTCCGTCGCTCACCACCAATAGGGTGGCACTCAAAAGAAAAATAACTAAACGACGGTGCGTTCTCATCACTTCAACACTCCTTGCCACTCTCGAACACAATCTACCGGTTTCGTCTGAAGATCCGAATGGGATTAGCCGGGCTGCACCTATGATAATCCAAGATGAAAAACGGCGCACTTTAGTTGGTTGAGGAGTAGAACAGACATTCTTGTCTGTCGGTGTGGGACCGGCGCCGCTAAGTGTCAAACAGGAGATTTTCCATTTATCATTTTTCAATTCTCATTTTTCAATTAAAGCCAAAACGCGGAGAACCGAGCCTTCTGCCAATGACAAATGAGAAATGTGAAATGAGATATGGAAAGTCTTTCGACTATTGTTCGAATGGTGTAGGGTAGCCACGAGCATTGGGACAGGCAGGAATGCCTTTCCTGCTACACCTAATTCAAATCGTCCAACTGTAGCCCGACCGGTTCCGCTCCGGCGCCTTTCAACCCGTCAATCACCTTCGCCACTTCACCGTAAGGGATCGAGCGTGGGGCTTTGATGAATACGGTCCTCTCGATGCGGTAGTCCTCCGGCAGATCCATACGCGAAAGCATTTCGGCTCGATAAACGTGGTTCTTTTTTCGCTCTTGGAAAAGTGACACCAGGAAGTTGCTTAGCCTTGAAGGATCTTCAACTGTGCCCATGTCGACGGTGAGGCCGTTCAGCTTCAAGGTCCGATCAGGCTGGATGGTAACCA
>JBGQJH010000317.1:0-3892 GCA_041498935.1 Pyrinomonadaceae bacterium
CAGGTATGCCTGAACCGAGCAACACCGGATGAATATTGAAACCGATTTCATCAATCAGGTCTGCTTCGAAAAGCGACTTCGCCACCAGGCCACCGCCCATCACGCAAATGTCTTTGCCTCCCTGATTCTTCAGCCGACGAACAAACTCAGCCGCATCTTCCGAAACGAACTCCAGGTTCCTGGTCACCTTCTTAACGCCAGACTTCATCGTCCGCGAGAAGACATAGTTTTTCACACCCGGATACGCGCCGCCGCCGGCGCCCATGCGCAAGGCAACTTCATAAGTCCTGCGCCCCATCACAACCGTGTCGATCGACTTCCAAAAGTCTGCCATAACGGACGCCGCCTCCTCGCCCCACATCAGCCAGTCAACCGCGTCGTCTTTGCGAGCGAAATAGTTATCAAGACTATTCGCGCCGCCAAACGTCACCTTTCGCATTTTTGTTTCCTTTCGCAGCAGCGAGGGCCGGACCATAATCTAATATCCTTCGCGCCAGGCAGGTTGATCGCGGCTTTGCCGACTTCCGTGCGGAAAGGCTCTGCCTTTCCGTGAAGTCTCGAATACTTGACGCTGCGCCTCCGAATCCGGGAAGGCGCAGCCTTCATAGCTTGCTATTGAGCCTTGTCGGAAAGCCTGAGGCTTTCCGCACGCAAGGCGGCAGAGCCGCAAGAAACTCCAATAGGCTTACGCAGCGCTGGCGGCTTCGCAGGAATCGAGTTCGGGAGCTTCTTCTATGGGCGCGCCGGCTTCGCCGTAGTAAGGCCGGCCGGCTTCAATCGCTTCGAAGTATTCCTCGATGCGGTTGAGAATCTCCGCCACCGAGTGAGAGTGGTAGAGGGAGGTGCGAAACAGCGCGCCGCCCTGCAGGCCGCGCGTAAACTGTCCGGCGAGTTGTTTCATGCGATTGATCGCCGGCGTCTCGGGCATGTCCTCACGCAACAGGTCGAAATATTCGTGCAGGATCGCCCGCTTGTCGGCAAGGGTCGGCTCGAAGATCTCGCGGCCGTGCATCGTCTCTTCAATCTGGCGGAAGATCCAGGGATTCGCCATCGCCCCGCGCCCGATCAAGACGCCGTCGCAACCTGTTTCGCGAAAACGCGCAAACGCCCCCTCAATAGTTGTGACATCACCACTGCCTGACACCGGCACACTGACAGTTGCCTTTATTTCCTTAACGAGGTCCCAATTCGCGAGGCCACGGTAACCCTGCTCCTTGGTGCGGCCATGCAGGGCGATGTGCTCGACGCCGCAGGCTTCTGCAAGTTTTGCCGTGTCGACGGCATTGATGGTGTGATCGTAGAAGCCGGCGCGAATCTTAATCGTCAGCGGAATCGTGATCGCTTTCTTAATCTCCGTAAGAATTGTCTCGAGGCGTTCGTGGTCCTTCAGTAGGCCTGAGCCACCACCATGCTTCACAACCTTCGGCGCCGGACAGCCGCAGTTAATGTCAAGAATATCGGCGCCGATCTCTTCGGCCATCTCCGCGGCCAGGCGCATGCGTCCCGGTTGGCCGCCAAAAATCTGCACTGCAAACGGCCGCTCGTCCTCGTAAAACCTCATCTGGCGTTTTGATTTTGGATTACTCCGCGTGAGGCCCTCAACTGAAATAAACTCAGAAACACTAAGCCCCACGCCGCCGCGCCGCTTCAGCAAACGCCGAAACGATACGTCCGTCACGCCCGCCATCGGCGAAAGGATCAGTGGCGGATTGATCTCGATCTCGCGAATCTTGAATGGTTTAATTTCCGGCGTCATGTCTTAGGTCACCACATCAGGGCTTGATCGTTACCGCTGTGCCCACCGGCACGGCGTCGAACAGTTCCCGCATGTCTTCATTTTCCAACGCCACGCAGCCCCATGTCCAATCGCTGCTCGCGCCATTTCCGTGTATGTAGATGTCGCCGCCCAGCGCCGTGTGCTGCAGCGGCGCAGCTTTGCGTCTGATGGCTTTTACGATTGCGTCATGCTGCCCTTGTGAAATCAATTTATCGCGCAGGCCGCGCTCCGCGTCTTCCCTATTTGGATAACTGATTCCCAGCGACAAATAGAAAGCGCTCTTATCGTTTTTGGTGAACAAGTAGAAGTTGCCTTCAGGAGTGGCGCGGTCACCCTGTCGCTTTTTGTCCGGAACCGGATTGAGGCCCAGACCAACTTTGTAGGTGCGGACCACCGCGCCATCCGAATACAACTCCAATCGGCGTTTGCTTTTCAGAACGACGATCCGCGGATTCTTTAGCGGGAGTCGCAGGGCTGCTCTTGGCGGAAGCGCTTCAGAGCCACTCTCCTGTTTCTCCGCAACTGGAAGGGTTGGCTTACGCGCCGATTCTCGGGCCAAACTCATCTGCTGCCGGCACGCCGGCCCACTTGCAGTTGCGACAAGAACAATGAAGAGAAGGGCATGTTTCATGGCGAAGGAGTCGGGGTTCAAATGATTCGCGGCGATCGCAAACCAAAGAAAGCGTGGGTAAGTTTACTTCAGTCTGTTGGTGTTGAGGAACCGTTCAGTTACAGGCACCGATCAGCCAGTCTGAATGTCTTACACCTGGGTCACTATTACCAAACTAAATTGTTCAGAGGCCTGAAGCCGTATTGGACCAGCTCATTGCCAGATCAAAGCCCGTCTTCATCTAAAGACTCTTCGCTCACCACTTCGTATAAAGTACCGGCTTCTTTGCGCGAGGTCTGGCGCGCGGTTGGAATGAAAAGAACGCGCACAGTCGTTAACTTGTGCTGACGGCGAATGAGAATTTCGTCATCCGCGTTGACTGCGTGGGACGACTTCGCTGAGCTTCCGTTGATTGAAACGCGGCCCGCGTCGCAAAGTCTTTGGGCCAGGGAGCGACGGGAACAAAGGCGGCTGGCTTTGAGGAAAACGTCGAGACGCAAGGAATAGTTTCGAGTTTCGAGTTCTGAGTTTCGAGTTAAGACAAGTGCCGTATCAAAACTTGAAACTCGAAACTCGAAACTGCCCCTAAGGTTTCGGGAAGATTCCCAGGAACTTGCCCTTTTTCTTTTCGGGCTTTTCAGTGGTTGGAGTGCCATTGTTGTCGGCTGTCTTTTCCGGCGCTAGTTTCAATAGCGGCGCGACCGCAGCGCGATAGCTCTCGGAAATCTTTATGTAAGCTTCGTTTCGCAAGCCCTGGAGATACTCCTCACGCTGCTTTTCGCCCCGTTCGATCGTGATGGCCTCGCGTACCAGGTTCTCATTGAAACTTGCTGTGGTGCTCGCCGGTGTGCGTTCGTCAACGCGAAAGACTTGATAGCCATCATTGGTGCGAAGCGGATCGCTCACACCGCCCGCTTTCACGTCCTTAATCGAATTTGCGATGTCTTCGCGAAGATTGGGTACTTCAAAAGCCCCGACCTTCCCTTTGTTTTGCGGCGCGGTGCGTACGCCGTTTGTCTCGCGTTCAGAGTTTGCCGCGGCGACCGCGCCGAAGTCCGCGCCCGCGCGCAACTGTCTAACCAGTTCCAGGGCCCTGGCCTTTACTTCGGCCTCGTTTTTGCCGGCGGAACTCAAAAATATCTCGGAGACGGTCACGCTCTCAGGTTTGCGAAACTTGTCCTGATGCTCCTGAAAATATTTCTTCAATTCGTCTACAGTCAGTCCAAAGAAAATCTTGCGATCAACTTCCTGCTGAATCACAGTCTGCTTCATGATCTCGACGCGCAGCGTCTGGCGAGTTGCCACCGGATCGACACCACTCTCGCGCATTGCGGCGTCAAGCTTTTCAATGGTCGTGATGCCCTGCTCTTTGGCCACCTCCAGCATGCGCCGGTTAACTTCCGCCTCGACGTCGTTAGATAGATCCAGCTCCTTGCCTTTTTGCAAGAGGAGCGCCTCGTTAACGAGCGTGGCAATCAATTCTGGCTGGCGCTTGGCGACCTCCG
>JBGQJH010000318.1:0-3888 GCA_041498935.1 Pyrinomonadaceae bacterium
GCCAACCTTCGCCGCAGCTTCTGCAAGTTTTACCGCGGCCTGGGCGACCTCAAGCTCGTCGGCGCGCGTTTGTTTGCTAATGCGCTCAATGACGTGCCGGTAGCGATCGCGCGTCGTAAACTCCATCTGCGAGTAGGCGCCGGCGGGATCCGCACCCAACAGAGGCTCAATCAAACTGACGCTTTCGAAGAAGTCGCGCCAGTCGAGCGTAGATAGCAGACGCATGCTGGTGATGACGTTGCCGACAGTGACTTGCGTTGCGGCCTGGCGCTGATGTTCAGCATGGATAATCTGCTCGACGCTGGCAGCCTGGCGGGCCAGTTGTTTCTCGAGCCAATCAGTCACCGGCATTACCGCCGGATCCTGTTCACGGAGCCGTTGAGTGAGTTGAACTACAAACGATTGGGGAATCTTTTGCAGTTTTCCCAGGCGCTCCGCAACCAGCGGAATCAGCGCGGCGGGCTGGCGCGAGGCGAGTTCCAGCAACTTGTCGGCAAACTTGTCGGCCTGCTCGCGTTCTTCGCGTGCACGCCAGATCTGCTCCCCAAGTCTGCGGAGGTTTTCTACCAACGCCAGTCGTAACGTGATTGCAACCGCCCACAATTCACCAATCGATAGTGGGGCGACCGTTTGATAAGAGGCGATGAAGCGGCGCAGCGTAGTGGTATCGAGCCGGCAGTCGGTGTGCGCGATGAGCTCGAGAGCGACTGCGTAGATTCTCGGGTAGTCTTTGAGTTCACCTTCAGCAAGCTTCGGCAGCTCATGGTAATAACTCTTCGGCAGGTCCTCGCGAATCTCGCGCAGTTGTTCCTCGACGATATGGAAGTTATCGACCAGCCACTCCGCCGCCGGTGAGATGGTGCGGCCCTTTCGAATTGCTTCGACCAGCGTTCTGTAAGCAGCGACAAGTTTGCGGCCATTATCCTCGAGGCGCGGCAAGAGTTGTGCCCGCCCCTTCTTCGTGACTGTCTGGTGCTGAGCGGCGAGCGTATGCGCGTATTGCTCGAGTCGTTCAACGCTAAAAATTTCCGCTCTGACAGGCTGTTCATCGGCATAGTTCGAAGATTTGCCGAAGGTTGCCGATAGCGATCCGAAGAACTCACTCATAGCGATCCGAAATGACTTAATATTGCGACCCGGCCCGACTTCATCATTCAAAAGCGTTTGACACAGTAGCGACTTACATCCGTCTCGACGGCCGCAATTGCCGTCTGCCAACTGCTCCTGATTCTGCGGGTTTGATTGCCGTTCAGAGTATCACGATTCGACCTGACGCTTTAGACGAGAGCGCAGCGGGCAGTTTACCCGGTGTCGTGTCTTCCGTTCATGTCAAAGCGGAAACGTTTATGTCAAATTGAAGAACCTGACTCAGATTGACTGCTTGCCTGACCGCTCGGCCACTACTTGCACGCCGGTTCTTCCGGTTTAGTCGGTTAATTCGCAGCTTTGAGCTAACCAACTGGGGAATGCGGCTTGCCAAGTCTACCTGTCAGGAGGTTGGGTGGAGTCTATTCGGAGCCCAGCCAGGTAAACGACTTAGGAGAACTGACGCACGGGTAGACTCGAAGCTACGGTCCGACAACGAAAAGGTGGATAAGCAAAAAATCAGGAGCGCGTATTTGCTTTCGGTTGCACTAATCGGTGCGGCCGTGACGGCGCTTTGTGCCTACCGCCTGCCCGTAGCCCAACTCGACTCAAAGTTTATCGCTCTGGTCCTGATAACAATCCTGGTAGGTTCGCGTATCACTATCAAGATTCCCGGAGCCCGCGGTGAAATCTCCGTTTCCGATACCTTCGTTTTTCTCGCGATACTGTTATTCGGCACGGAAGCCGCCGTGCTACTTGCTGCCACCGAGGCGTTTTGTTCCTCCATACGCTTCAGCAAGAAGGCGAGGGTGCTTTTTTTCAATGCCGGAGTGATGTCGGTGGCTACCTTCGTTACCGCCTCAACGCTCAAGCTGGCGTTCCCCGCAGTTAGTCTGCGCGGCGGCTATTCTCCAAACCTGATCATCGCTTTGTGTGTGATGGCGTTGGTGCAATACATCTTAAACTCAGGACTGATCGCGGTAGGTGTGGCGCTGAAAGCTAATCAGAGTGTGTGGCATAGTTGGCGCACAAATTTCCTGTGGACTTCGCTAACCTACTTTGCCGGCGCATCCGGCGCGGCAATCGTTGGGAGGTTGAGTGCGAACCTTGGATTCTACGCCTTCGCTGCGACCGCTCCCATCATTGTTATCGTCTACTTCACTTACCGGACTTATATGGCAAACGTGGAAACGTCGGCCGCGAAAGCAGACCAGGCGAAGGTTCACGTCGAAGAGCTTAATAAGTACATCGCCGAGCAGAAGCGGATCAGCCAGGCACTGGTCGAAAGCGAAGAGCACTTTCGCAATGCGTTTGATTACGCGGCGATTGGCATGGCGCTCGTGTCGCCCGAAGGCAATTGGCTGCGCGTAAACCGATCGCTCTGCGAAATCGTTGGCTACTCCGAAGCTGAGTTGCTCGTTTCAGATTTTCAGTCGATTACTCACCCCGATGATCTTGGCGAAGATTTGGCCGAGATTTACCGCATGCTTGCCGGCGACATTCTTACCTGCCAGTTGGAGAAGCGCTACATTCATAAACTGGGCCATGATGTGTGGGCCTCAAGCAGCGCGTCGCTGGTTCACGACGCCAAAGGCCAACCACTTCACTTGATCTTTCAGATCCAGGACATCACCGAGCGCAAACGGGCGGAAGCAGCAATTCATACACTTTCGCTCGCCGACGAACTGACCGGCCTTTATAACCGTCGTGGCTTCCTGGCTTTTTCCCAGCAACATCTCGCTTCCCTTCACCGCAGCAATCAGGGCGTGGTGATTATTTATGCTGATCTTGATGGCTTGAAAGCAATCAACGACTCGTTTGGTCACATCGAGGGAGACCGCGCGCTAATCAAGACTGCCGAACTGCTCAAAGAAACATTTCGCTCTTCGGATGTGCTTGGCCGTCTGGGCGGCGACGAGTTTACTGCGCTGGCAGCGGTGGCGGAGGATGATGGTGTGGATAAGCTCGTCTCACGACTGGAGCAGAAGTTTGCGAACTACAACGCCTTGAGACTCGCTCCTTACAAGCTTTCGATAAGCATCGGAGTGGCCCAGCTTGATGCCGATGGCAGACAGTCGATGGAAGATCTGCTGGCCGAGGCAGACTCGGCAATGTATGAGAACAAGCGCCGCAAGCAGCTTAGGCCGCAGTTGCCGGCGTCTGACGCCGAACCCTCGGCTGTGGCCGTAGCCTAGTAAGCGATAACTCTTTTGAGATTTCCGCGGCAGGTATTATGACCTGCCGTTTTGCTTTTGTAGTATTCTCTGCGCTCATTTCATGAGCGGGCTCGACCAACAAGCAACGAAAGAAATCGGAACGCAAGCGCCATCGTCTGCGCGCTGGCGGGCGTTGGTGTTGTTGTCGCTGGCGGAGCTCCTCGGCATGTCACTGTGGTTTAGTGCTTCGGCAGTTGTTCCGGCGTTGCGCGTTGAATGGAGTTTGGGTGAATCGAGCGCCGGCTGGCTAACGATTGCAGTGCAACTCGGTTTTGTCGGCGGCACGCTGTTGAGCGCGTTTCTAAATTTGCCCGACGTGATTAGTGTTCGTTACCTTTTCGCCGTTTCGGCTTTCCTGGGAGCAATAACTAACGCCGCCTTCGGCGCCTATGCCCACAACGTGCAAACCGGAATCGTGTTGCGCTTCCTGACCGGAATGTTTCTGGCCGGGGTCTATCCACCGGGAATGAAAATCATGGCAACGTGGTTTCAGCGATCGCGCGGGATGGCGCTGGGCGTGTTGGTGGGTGCGCTGACGCTCGGCAAAGCCTCGCCGTATTTAGTTAATGGGCTGGGCAGTCCAAAC
>JBGQJH010000319.1:0-3885 GCA_041498935.1 Pyrinomonadaceae bacterium
GAAAGTTTGGAGACTGGAGGCAGCACGCCGAAAGCGTCGGCGGTCAGCATGATGATATTTTGCGGATGTCCGGCATGACCGGACGGCACGATGTTGGAGATGCTGGTTAAGGGATACGACGCGCGAGTGTTTTCCGTCTTCGTGGCATCATCAAGATCAATCTGGCGCCGTCTTAGATCAAACACAACGTTCTCGAGTATCGTTCCAAACATGCGTGTCGTGCGATAGATGTCAGGCTCGGCTTCCGCCGACAACTTGATTACTTTTGCATAGCAGCCGCCTTCGAAATTAAAGACGCCATCGCCGGACCAGCCGTGTTCGTCATCGCCTATGAGTTGGCGTTCCGGATCGGCTGAGAGCGTTGTCTTTCCCGTTCCGGAGAGACCGAAGAAGATTGCTACGTCTCCACTCGCGCCAACGTTTGCCGAGCAATGCATGCTCATCACACCGCGCTGCGGCAAGAGATAATTCAGAATTGTAAAAACGCTCTTTTTAGTTTCCCCCGCGTAGGATGTGCCGCCGATAAGCACCAGACGCTGGCTAAAATCCATCAGGATAAACGTGGGCGAGCGCGTACCGTCGCGCTCCGGGTCCGCCTGGAAACGGGGAAAGTTGATGATGGTGAATTCCGGACGGTGCGGCGCGGTGGCAGCCGGGTCATTAATGAACATCGTGCGGGCAAACAGCGAATGCCAGGCTAGTTCGCTGATAACGCGCACGGGCAATCGATACGCGGGATCGGCGCCGGCAAAGGTGTCCTGAACAAAAAGATCACGGCCGCCGGCGTGGGCCATCATTCGCTCTTTGAGGGAATTAAATTTTTCCTGTGAAAAATCTTTGTTAACGTCGCCCCAGAAGACTTTGTCTGCGCTGTCAGGTTCACGAACGATGGCCTTGTCTTTAGCCGCGCGTCCAGTGTGTTCGCCGGTGTCGACGATGAGCGCGCCATGATCTGAAAAGGAGCCTTCGTTGCGCCGGGCCACCTCTTCATAAAGCTCGGGCGCGTTGAGATTCCAATAAACGCGCGCCGGATCACGAATGCCGTAGTTGTTGAGTTCGTAATCAGTTTGTTTGCGACCCAGGTCTTCGGTGGCACGTTCTGCGCGAGATGAAGTCATAAAGATCTCCACAAGTTAAGCTGAAAACTTGAACATCTGACCCGGATCTTCAAACCTTGCAGGCTATTGGATAGACTTGAACTCGTGAACCTACTCAACCGCGTCTTGAGATACTTGGCGTTCGTGAGCCAACTCCCGCAGCGCCGTTGAGAGGTCGCGGGCCGCGCGCTCGATGCGATCGGCGACGGCTTCAAGCGATTCGACCTCGGCACTTGAACGAATTGCCACGGCGGCAAGCGCCTCTTCGATGTGTTCGATCAGACGAGTGGCCGCGGTCTCTGTTTCCTTTTCACCACGACTCATCTGGCGGAATGAAAGATCTGGTTCCATCTGACGCGCGAAATCCTAATCCCCCCTGACCCTTTGTAACCTGTGTGGCGATAGTGCCCGCAAAGCCATTGCGCGCAACCAAATTCGCGTAGTCATTCTAAGTGACGAACCGCCAAGGCGCAAAGAACGCCGGGCAGGCCGGAAGAAAGAGGAATATCCAGCTTTTCAAGTAACTCTCATGGTTCTGTTCCGTTTTTCTCTTGGCGCTCCTGATGTCTTGGCGGTTGCGGTCCTACTCTTTGCCTTTCCACAATTCATCTGCTAAAGCTCTTGCGCGATGAGTTTGGTACCTGGCAGAGAATCGTTTACCAAGAAAGAGTGGCGGTTAATCCAATCGCTTCGCAAGCCAGTGCAGGTGCAACGCTTCTTCAGTTCCATGCCTTATAACTGGGAGCGCGACGGCGGTACGCTTCGCTCTTTCCGGGAAGTCGTAAAACGGAATGAAGCCCACTGCCTGGAAGCTGCCGTTGGTGCGGCGGTAATCCTTGAACAACACGGCTACCCGCCGCTACTGCTGGATATCGAGTCGCAGGACCTGCTCGATCACGTGATCTTCGTTTTCAAGCAAGGTGGTTTGTGGGGTTCGATTGGCCGTTCGCGCGATATCGGTTTGCACGGCCGCAAGCCCATGTTTCGATCACTCAGGGATTTGACGTGGAGTTATTTCGATCCTTACGTGGATTTGACGGGCCGGATAAAAGGATACGGCCCTACGAATCTGTACGAACTCGGTAACTACGACTGGCGCTTCTCGCCGAGAAACATGTCGAAGATTGAAAACCACCTTCGCGAGTTGCCCCACCGGCGACTGCGCTCGTCAGACAAACGCTACCAACAACTTCACGCCCGCTACAAGAAATACAAGAAGCGCTATCCGGATCGTTCGCCGTCTTATTATGACAACCGGCGCCAGTGGATGCTTTAAGTTTCGAGTTCCGGGTTTCGAGTTTCGGGTTTGGCGTCGCCCGCTGGTTTTATAAAGTTTAATTCGACCGGAGACGGGGAACTCGAAACTCGAAACTAAGCCTCCGTAACCACCAGACCCGCGCGCGAGAACTTCCAATCGAGAATTTCCGCGCCTTCTTCCCCGTTGAGGGCCCGCTCGACGTCGGCTCTTCGTCCTTCGGCACAAAGAAAAGCGATGCAACCTCCGCCGCCGGCGCCGCAAACTTTCGCTGCTTCTGCGCCGTTAACCAACGCCTTTTCAACCAGCCGTTCCATCTGTGGTGTCGTCACCCCGGGCGCCAGTCGTTTTCGATTGGGATAGGCGGCGCGCATCGTTTCGCTTACCTCATTCCAATCGTCAGCCAGCAGTGCCGTCCGCATGCGCAGCGCGGAATCGCGAATGCCATCGAAGAGTTCGAAGAGTTCCGGGTCGCCGTCAATGTGACGTTTGTAAATCTCCCAGTTATTTGTTCCCGAAAGGCGCGGCTCGCCGGTGTAGCAGATGGCAATACGATTTTCGAGTTTCGCTTCATCAATCTTCAGCGCTTCCCGCTCGATACCGTCGGCGCGAAAATGGACGCAAGAGGTGGCGCCATATTGTGCCGAATAATAATCCTGGAAACCCGCAGGCACTCGAATCACAGTGGTCTCGATATTCGCGGCGATCGTGATGAACTTTCGCTCGTCGTAGCGATTTCCCACCAGGCGATTGAGAGCGCCAATGCAGGCTATGGCGAGCGCGGACGAGCCGCCCATACCGGCGCCCGCCGGGGCTTCACTGTTGGCTGTCAAATGGAAACCGGTGGTTGGTTTGAAGAAGTGAACCAGCTTCGAGATCAGCTCGAGACGTTCTTCGCGAATGAGATCTTCGATGGCGGCGAGTTCAGTTTCAAAAGCTACCTGGCGATCCAGCGACTCGAGCACAATACGGCCGTCATCGCGCGTTTTGATTTGGCAGTGGGCACGCAGCGAGGTCGCGAAATTTACTGTGGCTGCGCCAGGATGAAACAGATATAAGGGCCAGATGTCGATCGTGCCGCCGGCAAGATCAACGCGAGTAGGTGCGGAAGATTCAATTAGCACTCAGTTTGTTCGCTAGTCCTTTCCAGGGGTGTTATTGGCGAGCAGAAAATGAACGGGATTTTCCATATCTCATTTAACATTTTTCATTAGCCATTTTGTACTGCAGTCGATTGTCTAACACCGAAGCACATGGCGGGGCCTTCTGCGAATGAAAAATGGAAAATGGAAAATGACAAATGGAAAATCTGAATTTAGTCTCTCTTAGCTTTGCTGCCTTCTGTGTCAGCTCGCTTCTTCTTGTCTTCGTGACGCGACTGCTTAAACGGAATGTGTTCCTGAAACTCCTGCTTTAAGCCTTGCAACTTCTCTTGGGCCACCTGCTCCAGCTCCTGCAAACGTTCCGGGTCAGCTTCTTCAACTTTCTTGGATAGCCAAAAACGCTCCGCGAGATAAAACCCGGCAATGCCCA
>JBGQJH010000320.1:0-3883 GCA_041498935.1 Pyrinomonadaceae bacterium
AGCCGGCGGTTCGCTGCTGGTGATCGAACATAACCTCGACGTGATTAAGACTGCGGACTACGTAATTGATTTGGGACCCGAAGGTGGCGACGCCGGCGGACATGTTGTCGCGACAGGCACGCCCGAAAAGATCATGGGCGTGAAGAATTCTCACACCGGCAGATATCTGCGCGCGCATCTCGCGAAATCAAACGGCAACGCTCGGAACAACGGACAAGTGGCCGGTCATAAATAAAGAATCTGGTTCTCCATTTCATCAACCGTAACCTTATTCAGAACTACAAACAGTCGCTTTGCGATCTCGTGTGCTGGCCGGCGGACGGCGATAATCAGACCGAAATGCTTATTACCGGATGAAAAGTACTGGCGCGCCAGCAACTCAAAATCTGCACGATTGTGAGTAAGCAAAGTTCGCTCATGATTCACCGCATAGGCAAGCTGGGCAGCGTCACTTTGGCCTATCTGCTTTGCGTCTTGCGTAGTTGTTACGGCGAAGCCGCGCGCTCGCACCAGGTCGGCCACAAGGACGCTAACGTCCTCATCAAGGTAAAGCTCAATGAAGAGTCGGCTCACTTTTCCTCGGCTATCCTTGGATCAGTTCGTCAGGAATGCGGTTGGCTTCAATATAGGAATTTATCTCTGACGTGTGATCGCTGTAATAACTGAGCGCATCAAACACTTGAGCCAAGGTAAGATGAGGTAAGTGGCTCTCGATCTCTTCAGCAGTAATTCCCTGCCGCCAGAGTTCGACGATTGCCCGTACAGGTGTTCGAGTGCCGCGAATAATAGGTTCACCACCGAGAATCTGGTCGTCGGTAATAACGTAATAATGTTCGGTTGCAGTAGTCATCGTCAGTCTCCGGATCGATTAATTGGATGTTACCGGAATTTGGCTCGGCTGACTACATCTGAATTATCATGCTCCGAAGATGACAACCGCTCTCCCACCGCCACGAATCCCTCTCAAGCGCCGCCTTGTTTACGCCTCAATCATCTATCTCAGCTTTCTTCTCCTCCTGGCGGTAATTGAAATCGGCACGCGGCTGACGATGTCGCATGTGTCGAGTCTCGATCTATTTGTTGTTACTAGTCAACAAAAGGCGCAGGTCGCGGACGCGAATCACTCGGGCATCTTCGAAGCCGACCCGCTGCTGCTATGGCGACTCAAGCCAAGTCTTGACAAGGTCGTCTGGGATTTCACCGTCATTTCGACAAACTCCCAACACCTTCGTTCCGAGCAATCATCCCAAACGCTCGGGCCCAAACAGGCAGGGACGATTCGCATTGTTTGTCTCGGCGATTCGGTTACGTTTGGCTATCGCGTGCCGGTCGTTTGGCCCGATAAACCGACCGAGTATGATCCCGAGTGGCTTCCCTTCCCAATGCTGCTCGAGAAACAGTTGCGCGCGGCGAATCCCAGGCGAAACATCGAAGTGGTGACGATGGCTGTGCCGGGTTACACCTCGCACCAGGGACTCCAGTGGCTGCGGCGTGACATTAGTAGATTAAAGCCCGACCTGTTAACGGTGAGCTTTGGTTGGAACGATGCGAGCTTTAGCGATGTGCCGGATCGCGAGGCCATCAGGACAAACTGGTCTGCGGTGGCCGGGCGTTGGTTAATTGATCACAGCCAGGCATTTGCTCACGCGACGCGCTGGTTGCGAGCGAGGGAAGCGCGCAAACAGCAAACTGAACCTAACCGCCAACCTCAAATCAAAGCTCGCCCCGTTGCCCGCGTTTCCCAGCAGGAATATTTAGACAACATGCTTGCGATCGTCGACCTCGCCCACCAACGCGGGACCGCTGTTATTGTTATCGCCGCGCCCTATCGTGACCATTCTTCAGAAGCGCCTGAGGCTGACCTGATGCTGCAATACCGCGTCGCGTTAGGATCAATAATGAGACAGCGTGGAGTCCCTTTTCTAGAAATCCGGGAATTGACTGAGGATGCCTACCCTGCCAACGAGGGCTGGTTTGGTGAACGCATACATCCAAATCACATGGGACATCGCCTGATCGCTTCAGAGCTGCTGAAGTTGATCGCCTCCAATCGCATGCTTAGCGACTTGAACCTTCCGACGCTCATACCCTGATCGAGCCTGGGTACCTTCGTGGGGTATATTGTGGGCGGAGGACCTTAATTGATGAGTCTCAAACAACAAATCATTTCCGACCTGACTGCTTCGATGAAAGCGCAGGATGCGCCGCGCACGTCTACGCTGCGAATGGTGAAGGCGGCAATGATGAACCGCGAGATAGAGAAGGGCGGCGAGTTGGACGATGAAGAGATGATGAAGCTGCTGCGCTCGCTCGTGAAACAACGTCGCGATTCGGTTGAGCAGTATGAAAAGGGCGGACGACAGGAGCTTGCCGACAAGGAAACAACTGAAATTGCGGTAATCGAAGCCTACCTGCCGCAGGCAGCTTCACGCGCGGAGATCGAAGCCGCGGCCAGCGCCGCCATTTCGGAAACCGGCGCCAGCTCGCTGAAAGACATGGGCAGAGTAATGAAAGCCGTGCAGGTTACGCTGAGCGGAAAGAATGCCGATGGGCGTACGGTCAGCGAGATCGTGAAAGCGAAGCTCGGCGGCTAGGAGTTTTTTAAGTCTTGCAAAACCAGCGGGGGCAAGCCCACCTTCCCGACCTGAGAGATGTTCTCATTGGCTCGGTGGACCACTCATCTTGAAAGCCTTTCGATCCCGAATCTGAATACAACTCTGTTAATCTCAAAGGTCGGGAAGGCGGGCTTGCCCCCGCTGGTTACCTTCTGCTCAAGGTAGAAAAACTGAAGAACCCTTTGACTCGCCAGAGCCTGTCGGTCTATTTGTAAGTAATGGTGATCGTCGGCTGATGGCCAGCGTCAAAGTTGTTGTTGGACAACTGCCCGCCGTCACTGTCCTTGACCACGATCTGCGTTATGTGCTTGCCGCCTTGCTTGTGTTTGTACTTTCCCGTGCTGTCGTTGGTACCCAAACAATCAGTCCCGTGATTACTACCGCATTGAATCTCCAACGAGCCGCCCTTGATAATTATGTCGTCGCCGGGGGCTGGGACGGCGGGACGATTAACCAGCGCAACGGCGGCGAGGGCCAGCACGCAAATGGTCGCAATGGCCATAATCAGTAAACGTAAGTGATGCATCGTTTCTCTCCTTTTCTGGGGTGGAAGAGCTGGCTGACGTGGACAGACATTCTTGTCGGTCCTATTTCAAGTAACAGAAAACCTAGGGGCAAGAACGTCTGTCCTACCGGGGGTGGAAGAGCTTTTTTACGTAGACAGACTTTCTTGTCTGTCCTGTTCAAGTAACAGAAAACCGACCGGCAGGAATGCCCGTCCTACACGGAACCCAAAAGCTGGTCCAGTTGTTTTCGCAATCGCTGCACGTCTGGGCGACGCAGATAACTATTAAAGTTTTCGCTGCCCCAACGCTGCTCGAGTTTGGAAAGCGTGTCTCTTGCCCGCATAGCATACTCGCGGGCCGCGTTTTTGTCGCCTAAGTTCTGCGTGGCCTGCGCCGCTATCAGCAGGGCGCGCCATTCGGAAGCTTGTTGTCCGAGTCGCGCGAAGACTGCCGCTGCCTGTTTTGCATTGCTGGAAGCGGCCAGGGGGTCGCCGGCGAGCAGCGTTGCTTCAGCGAGTCCCAATTGCGCCTGGGCCAGTTGCGCCGGATCGTTAAGCTCCTTCGCCATGTCGAGTGCCTGAGCGGCTAGCTGCTTGCCGGCTGCCGCCGCACCGCTGTAAGACTGGGCCAATCCGATTACCAACTTCGCGCCCAATGCGGCAGCCTTAAACTCGGCGCCGGCTGTTTCCAAAACTTTCTCAGCCCTGGTTTTGGCCTCAGGAAAACGCCGCTGGCTCAAGGCAATTTCGGAGAAAATAAGCT
>JBGQJH010000321.1:0-3882 GCA_041498935.1 Pyrinomonadaceae bacterium
GCAGCAAACACGGTTAAGGGTTTCATGAGCGTTTCTCCTCCAGGGGTCGCAAGGTATGGAACCCCCCAACAGGGGCGACCTGTCCAGGTGTGGGGGTAAAGCTGAGAAACCGTAAAATAGCGACCATAAGGCAGCCAAACGAATAACGAAGTTGAGCAATTATGAATGAACCGGCCAACTCGATGCGTAGAGATTGCAGGCGCGCTGAGTAGAGCCATTCTGCGAGATGGGCAAATAGTAAATCGTAACCGGGGAATAGTAAAGCAGTAGGCAGTGACCAGTGGGCAGTGCGAAGAGCAAAATGCTTGCTGATTGCTGGTTGCTTACCGCTCGCTACTCACTCATGGCCTTGTTGTCCGCCGCGTAGGCAGCCAGCGCCTCCAGCGCGCCCTCGTGCATCCTCTCAGGACGCACGTAGAGCCAATGCTTCTCAAACTCCTCAGTTGTCATCGTGTCTTGTCCCGCGCGCTCTTTGTTCTTCAACCACCCTTCGACCCATTTCCGGAGTTCCGGATCCTGATTCAGCGCCGTCCGCGCCGCGTGCATGTTAAGAGGTGTGCTCATGAATACAATTTCCTTCCCTGGTTTTGCCGACTGGATGAATTCGCAATGCGAAATCGCGATCCGAAACTTACCCGGCTTCTTTGCCTGCAATCAACAGCCACGCGCTCACGGCGCTGAGTAGGGCCAAAACAGCGGCGACAGCCATCACCCGACGGAAACCCGACACAAACGATTCGTCAATGGCTTGTTTCAACATCTGTCCCGCTGCGGGCTCGACGTTCTTTGGCAACTCTGCTGCCGCTAACCTGGTGCGTTGACTAGCCAATTCCTGCTTAACTTCGGGCGTGATCGCGAGCGCAGTCAAATGTCGATCGAGCTGGCCGTTGAAGGCGTGCAGCATGACTATTCCGAGCACCGCCACCGCGAGCAATCCCGCGGCGCGCGAGACTGCGTTGTTTATTCCTGAAGCGATGCCGGCACGGTTTTGTTTGACCGCATTCATAACTGTTGTGGTGAGCGGCGCGACACTGACCGCCATCCCCACTCCGAGCACGACCACAGCCGGAAAGAAAGTTGTCCAGTAACTGCCTCCGATACCTGGCGCCGTGAATAACGCGAATCCTAACGCCGCCACGATTGGTCCGATCACGAGCGGAAGCTTAGCGCCGTAACGTTTCACTAATCCTCCCGACCAGCGAGACAGCAGAAACATGATCAGAATGAATGGCAAGAGAGCAGCGCCGGCGGCTGTCGCCGTGTATCCCTGCACTTGAATGAGGTTTAGTGGCAGGAAGAAAAGGGAACCACTCAGCGCGGTGTAGAGGAAAAGAGTCAACAGATTTGCGCCGCTGAAATTACGCGAGCGAAACAACCGCAGCGGCAACATCGCGTTTCCCTTTTTGCTCAGGCGTGCCTCGACAATGAGAAACACAATCGTCGTAATGACGCCGCCGCTCAGAGCGGCGACGATAGCGAGATTGCCAAACCCGAGGCGCGACGACTCAATCAATCCATAGACTATTGTGCCCAGCGAGAGTGTGGCGAGCGCGGCGCCGATCCAATCCAGGCCTCGGGACTCTTCGTCGCGGCTTTCCGGCACATGCAATAAGACCAACGCCAGCACCATGAGCGCCAGCGGAACGTTGATGAAGAAGATCGCACGCCAGGAAACATGTTCGATTAGCCAGCCGCCGAGTACCGGGCCAACCGCGGCGGTAATGGCGGTAAATCCGGACCACGTGCCGATAGCCCGGCCGCGTTCTTCTTCCTTGAACGAAGCGCTGATGATCGCCAGGCTGCCGGGCACCAGCAACGCGCCACCAATTCCCTGGACGGCGCGCGCGACGATCAGTTGCCTGATGTTTGGCGCGAGCCCGCACGAGATTGAAGCCATCGCAAACAGCACGACGCCGACTGCGTAAACGCGCTTGCGACCGAAATGATCGCCAAGCGACCCTCCCACCAGCAGCAGCGCGGCCAGGAAGAGCGCGTAGGCTTCAACCACCCACTGCACATCGACGACAGTTGCATGAAGATTCGTTTGCAGGGCAGGCAAGGCTACGTTGACGACCGTGCCGTCAATAAAGACCATGCTGGACCCAAGGATGGTTGCGGCAAGTATCCATGGTCCCGAGGCTTTGGCGCAGGGAGCAGCCGCGACTCTGGAAGCGATGACGCCTTCGTCGCATGGTGACTTGATGATATTTGTCATGCCTAGAGCAACAGAGTATCCACCCGATGCGCGTGTACCATCTCCTCGCAGGGTGACCACGCGAAGACTGTGAAGCGGCCGTCCTGCGAAGCGACCAGCGCGAGCGCGTCGCGTTGATCGTGTACGAACTGCGCCGCACTCAAGTGTCGCGTGCCGCCGTTCTGCACGGGATGAACGACGACAGGTTTGTCGCCTGCGATGGGTTCTGTGGTTACTATCTGCTCGACCGGCGCACTCCCCTCCGGCCGTCTTATCGTCGCTCCGAAAGCGTGCACTTCGTACTGGTCGGTCATCACGGTTGCACCGTCCACCGACGTGAGTCCGGCAACCGTGTCCACCGCCCGCCCAACTGCCGCAACCAGGAAGTTCTCATTCGTCTTGTCCACCTCTTGTCGCATCAAGTCCGCGAGGGCCGAGAAAGGAGGTGTTACCGAATAGAGAATCGGGTGAACGATCGACTGTCGCCATGTTTCGGTGCCGGCGGGCACGACCAGCAGCGAGCCGCCGTGTCCGTGAGCGCGCATGGAGGCGGCAAGTTGTACGAGCAGATTAAACTTATGGTCCCAGGATCCGGGCGAAGTGAAGGGCAGTAACGCGCTAAGCAGCGCCGGGCAGTCCGGCAAGCTGGCCCCTCGCTCATCGACCACTTTCACCTGTTCACCCTTGAGGACTACGACGTTGGCAAACTTACCAAAACCATCCATGCGGCGATGTTTAATTACCAGCAGTCCAGGTTCGATGACTTCCAAAACAAAACAGAAACTCGGCACTTTGCGCGTGGCGCCCCACAAGTGCAACTCACCAACACCATCACGCCAGACACCCAGATGAACTCCAGGCCGCTCAACGGCAGGTCCGAGCTTTGTGAGGACACCGGGAGTGAGCGGGAGCGGTCGCTCAAATATTAGCGGCTGGGGTACTTGTTCATGGGGAAAGAATGCGAGTGAAATTTTTGGCGAGCGGCCTTCCTCGCGTCTCAGGCTGGCCCAAAACGTGGCGTCGATGATCGCTTCAATCGCCAGTCTATCGGGTTGGGGAGCGAGTTCCGGCTCACCGCGCTCACGTGCGGCGGCGATGTGATGGGCAAAGTGGGCTTCCACAGTTGCGGCCACTGCTCGGGCCGCCTGGTAGGTGGGTTCGCGGACGGTGTTAATAGTTTCACTGCTCATGGCATAACTTCTGGTTTTGTTAGCTCGCCGCGGTCCGAAAACTCTGGCGCTCTCGCTGCGGAAAGCCGGTTCCCAAAGCACCCGGTCGCTCACGCTTCCGGTTCTGACAAATCGTTAGTGCATATTGAATGGTCCGCCATGCGGCTCTGGTATTAGTTCTGGCCGCGTAGAATCCTGGACGACCTCGTGCATCTCCAACGTGTTTGATTGCGAGAATGCCTCCTTCGGCAGCGTGCCTGACTGCGCGTGTCCTTTAACAAACGCATCAGACCGCACCCAGTTGAGAAAATCCTGGCGGCTATTCCAGAAGGTGAACACCACGTACGGATCACCGTCGTTGACGGGACGCAGCACGTGGTTGGAAATAAATCCGGGCATCTTGTCGACGAGTCCGGCGCGATCGCGAAACCTTTGCTCGAAGGCGTCGGCATATTCCTGCCTGACGTAGATACGATTGGCGACAGTGATCATTCTGGAGTCTCCCTTTATCTAATGATA
>JBGQJH010000322.1:0-3877 GCA_041498935.1 Pyrinomonadaceae bacterium
ACTACCTCACGTAGATCGGATTCGAAATAATCCACGGTTGCTCACCGGCAGGCTTTTCGAGTTGCGGCAGGTAAACTTCGACGCGATAACTTCCCTTCTCAGTGACCGTGTACTCTCTCTTGTTTATTCCGGTTTCGTCCTGAATGACATTTCCCTCTCTCAGCAGAACAATGCGGCTGGCGACTGGGGTACTGACCGTGAGCTTCATCTCCGGTGCAAGTGAGATCTCGTCACCCTGGATTCTGTTTTCGGTTCCACTTGACGCGTAGAAACTAAACCCGGAGCTATCGCAAAAGAGGTCGAACCCGATAAAAGCATGTCCCGCCGCAATGGCCGCCAACAGCGACTCGGAATCGAAGCTTCTGTCTTTTGGAACGAGAACATGAACCCGCACCAGGCGAAAACTTCTTTCGTAAGGATCGAGCTTTAGCCCGATTAGAGTCTTGCCCGAATCGTCGTTCAAGCTGATGCCGACGTTTGCGTGGGCGTCGTTTCCGGCAACCGCCACCAGCCTTCTGCCCGTCGCCGTTATTGTCTGGTCCCACTGCTTCAAGTTCTCACTTGGCCGGCGATAGAAGTTGGCAAACAACAGATCGGGATAACTGCGATGAGCCCAGAGGCCGTCGAAGAACATTACGAACGGATTGATCTGGCGCGCGTTCGTGTAAACGTTGTAGACCTCGACACCGTCATAACCGTTCGCTTCCCAGCTTTTGAAATCCTGCGGATACGCCACGAACGTCAGCAGCCCTTTGGCTTTCGTTCTAGTAATGACCTCCTGAGTTGGCGCCTGGTTGCCGGTGTCACCCGATGCCTCGCCGGGGAGCAGTAGCAGCCGATCGGAGTTCGCAGTGCTGACTTCGTTGCCATTGATGAACAATATCCCGCCGTGCATTCCCTGCAAGGTCATCGCCGCGGTGTTGAAGTTGGCGGACGTGTGCTCCGTCATTGCCACAAAGTTGAGCTGGTTTGATTTTGCCGCCGCGATGAGCTCCTCGAAGTTGCCGGTGCTATGGCCGCCGAGGAATGAGTGAACATGGATGACGCCTTTGTACTCGGTGAAACCGCCGTTGTCTTCAGGCACAACGCGCTGGGAATTCAACTGCTGAATTGCCGCATGAAGACGACCCAGTTTGTAACGTCGATAGGCGAAGGGGGTTTGCGAGAACAGCGCCAGGACCAGCAGAACCAGTAAGAGTTTTTTCCAACGCTTCATGAGGGAGAATCAACTCTCGTGGGTGCTCGGCAGGGCAGCCTTGCTGGAGGTGTTGTCGAAATCAACCGACGCCACCTGCTCGCTGATGGTTTTGCCGAACGCGGCAACTTTGATGTGCTCGGGATGAATGGTGTAGGCGTCAAGCGCGGCGCGATCGCGGAATAGCGCGACGAGGCCGGTGTCGAAAGAGCGTGGCAGCTTCACTACATCGAAACCGACCGCCAAACTCTCAACTTCTTTGATTACTGACGACAAGCTTCGCAACATCCGCACGTGCTCTTCGCGAACTTCCCGCTCGACATCCGGGCGATATTTCCAAATGACAACGTGTGTAAGCATGACTCAAGTAGGATAGGGCACAGGCTTTAGCTTGCGGCGATCGAAACGCAACCTGAAGGTTGTACTCTGAACTTCATCCTTCATCCTTTCCTTCGCACCATCGTAGTGTGACGTCTCTGCTTTCCTGGGCTTAGTCTCCCTGCGCCTCTGTGGCCGATGATTTCAGGAATCGCTCGACTCTCTCACTAGGGAGTGGGCTTGGGGCTGGGCTTCGGTTGCGGCTTTGTTTGAGGTTGCGGCTCTGCAATCTTGAGAGTGGTGCGCACCGTGTCCCAGGTTGGAGTTGCTTTTGTCAGCGCCCTGTCCGGGCCGAGGAAGGTTAGAACAACGAGACGCTGTCCTACCACCGCCCACTCGATCTCAGCCACACCGGGTACGCCGTCAAGCGAGGCGTGAATTTTTACACCTTCCGCCTTAACGCCACCTATCTCTGTGCTCGCGGGCGAACTCTCAGGATGAGCGCCGGCCTGTTCGAAAGATTTGGTCGTGGAGGCGATGTACTTGTCGACAAGAACGCTCTTCGCCTCCGCTACCTTTTCAGGTGTTGTGACCGGAGTACGAAATACAAAAACTATGATCTGCGCGTCGCTGTCGGCTCGCCCGAAAGTCATCTGCTGCGCGTCTCCGTTGCTGGTGTCATTGAACGTCCAACCCGAGGGATAGTTAAAGCTCAGGCCGTCCTTGTTGAATTCGCTCGGGGCAGTCTGCGCCGACGCCGATAAGCCGCAGAGCAGCAGGAAAGCAATTAACGGAAAAAAGTTGCGCGATGATTTCATGGGTCCTCCCGAAAACAGATTCTTAGTTTGTAGGGGCGGATCTGCGTGTCCGCCCTTCGTATTCGCGGTCGCGATGTTCATTGGGACAAGGTTGGCGCTGCCGCCGGTGGGCGCACAACCAGGTGCGCCCCTACACTTATCACTTTGTCTGTTGAGCCGAGAGTAACTTTAATTGCTCATTCAATAAATCCCAAACCTGGCGCACGTGTTTCTCGGTGGTGCGAATGTTGCCGATGGAGAGCCGGAGTGTGAGCTTGTCGTTCAGCTTCGTATGCGAGAGCAGGGCTTTCCCGGTCGCATTCACTCCGTGCATGATGGCTTCGTTCAAGACATCCAACCGCGCCTTCCGATCTCCATCGTCCGCTGCCTCGTCCGTGGCCTCCCGGCGCGGACAGGCACGAAAGCAAACCAGCGCGAGCGGCAGCGGCGCCAGCAACTCCCAATTTGGATCCGCTTCGACCCACGACGCAAACAGCTTCGCCAGACGGCAGTGCTCGCGTATTCGCGCCGCCAAACCTTCATGGCCAAAGTAACGAATGATCATCCATAACTTCAACGCGCGAAAACGACGACCCAGTTGCACGCCGTAATCCGATCCGCTGCGCACGCGCTCCTGCTCCGGCGTGCGCAGGTATTCCGGGACTAAGGAGAAGGCGCGTCGAAGCAGGTCGAGGTGACGGCAATACAGAACGGAGAGATCAAACGGCGTGAATAGCCACTTGTGCGGATTAACTGCCAGGGAATCCGCCCGTTCGCAGCCGGCTAATATATGTCGGAGCTCTGGTACAACTGCCGCCGAGCCCGCATAAGCCGCGTCAACGTGCAGCCACATCCCGTGCTGCTCACAGATGGGAACAATTTCAGGAACCGGATCGATGCTCGAAGTTGACGTGGTGCCGACTGTTGCCACCACGCAGAAAGGCACAAAGCCATTCTGTTTGTCTTCCTCAATCGCCGCCGCCAGCGCCCTTGTGTCCAGGCGAAACTCGGCGTCGGTCGGAATCTTCCGCAGCCCGCGCTGGCCCAGGCCGAGCGTGATCACGCCCTTCTCAATTGAGGAGTGCGACTGTTCGGAAACGTAAACACGCAACAGCGGCAGGTCTTTGCGGCCGCTCATTCCCTCTTCGCGAATGCGTAGCTCCACGCCCTCGCGCGCGGCGGCGATCGCATGCATGCTGGAGACTGAAGCCGTGTCGTAGATGATGCCGGTCATTCCCGCATCGAGGCCCATCATCTGCCGCAACCAATCGAGTGTGACCTCTTCCAACTCCGTCGACGCTGGCGAAGTGCGCCATAGCATCGCTTTGTTGTCGAAGGCGGCACTTAAGAGTTCGCCGAAGATTCCCGGTGCCGATGTCGAGGTAGCAAAGTAAGCAAAGAATGAGGGATGGTTCCAGTGGGTCAACGCCGGGACGATCAACCGGTCCACATCGGCGATGATCTTTTCCATCGCCTCGCCTGTTTCTGGTGGCACACTTGGAAGTTGTGCTTTTAAGTCTCCGGGCTCGATCTGCGCCAGCACCGGTAAATCCTCAACGTGTTCCAG
>JBGQJH010000323.1:0-3869 GCA_041498935.1 Pyrinomonadaceae bacterium
TACATTTCCCTACATCGAAGTGATGAACAACACCTCGAGCGTGGAGCATGAAGCCTCAACCTCCAAAATCAGCGAGGAGCAGTTGTTCTATTTGCAGCAACGCGGCATTTCGCAGGAGGATGCGGTCTCGCTGATCATAAATGGTTTTTGTAAGGACGTATTTTTGCAGTTGCCAATGGAATTTGCCGTCGAAGCACAACGGCTTCTCGGAATGAAGCTCGAGGGCAGCGTCGGATAAAAGCCGGGTATGGGGTGTCGGGTGTCGGGTGCCGGAAGACTCGCTTTTGACTGGCGCACCTGGCACCCGACAGCTGTGACCAAAGAATTTACGGAGTAAATTGTTTTTATGTTAGAGATTAAAAATTTATATGCAGGCATCGACGGGAATGAGATCCTGAAGGGGATCAATCTGACCGTGAAGAAGGGCGAGATCCACGCCATCATGGGCCCGAACGGTTCCGGCAAATCAACTCTCGCGATGGTTTTGAGCGGGCATCCGGCGTATGAGGTGACGAAGGGCGAGGTGCTCTACGAAGGGAAGAATCTGCTCGAGATGCCTCCCGATGAGCGCGCGCGTGAAGGGATCTTCATGGCGTTTCAATACCCCATTGAAGTGCCGGGCGTTTCCAATGCACAGTTTCTGCGGCTCGCATACAACGAGAAGCGCAAGCATCTGGGCGAAGAAGAATTGGATCCACTCGAGTTCAAGGACCTTTTGAAGGAACGCGCGAAAGTTGTTGAGATGGATGCGAGCTTCATGACGCGTTCCGTCAACGAAGGTTTCTCCGGGGGCGAGAAAAAGCGCAACGAGATTTTGCAGATGGCGGTGCTCGAACCCAGGCTCGCGATTCTCGACGAAACTGATTCTGGTTTGGACATCGACGCCCTGAGAATCGTCGCCGGCGGAGTCAATCAGCTTCATAACTCGGAAAACGCCGTCATTCTCGTGACGCATTATCAGCGCCTGCTTGATTACATAGTGCCGCAGTTTGTGCACGTGCTTGCTGATGGGCGCATAGCTAAAGAAGGCGGCAAAGAATTGGCGCTGGAACTCGAACAGAAGGGCTATGACTGGCTGAAAACAACCGCCCGCGAAACGAGCGTTGTTGGCGGGCGGATAAGCTGAAGATGATGGTTACCGAGATCACAAAGAGAGAGAATTCGTATCAGGAAGCTTTCCGAGCTCTCCAGGAGAGTCGATCGGACTCACGGGCTTCGTGGCTTGCGCGCTTGCGTGAGAACGCGATGGAGTCTTTTCAGGAGTTGGGGTTTCCCTCGACCAAAGATGAAGAATGGAAGTACACGAACGTTGCGCCGATCGCCAAAGTTGCCTTCAACCCGCAGCCTACGGCAGCAGCCGGTGAGTTTGGCGCGCAAGAACTGGCAAGCTTCACCGTTGCGGCAGCCGAAGCAAGTCAGTTGGTCTTCGTTAACGGCATTCTCCGAGAGGATCTTTCCTCGTTAACGGCGCTTCCGAAAGAAGTAGTCGCGCTTGATCTTTCACGAGCGATTGCGGATGAGCGCTACAGTGAAATCGTACGCCGGCATCTCGCACGCGAAAGTGATTACGTCGCCCACGGTTTCATCGCCCTGAACACTGCGTTCATTTCCAGCGGCGCGTTTGTTTACATTCCCAAAGGCGTAGTTGTGCAAGCGCCAATTCACCTGCTTTTTCTTTCCGCCGGGAACCAAACCGTAAGTTTTCCGCGCGTGTTGGTAGTTGCCGAAGCAAACAGCGGGGCCACTTTGATCGAGAGCTATGTGAGCACCGACGGCGGGCAGTATTTTACGAACGCGGTAGTTGAGATTGTGCTCGAAGACGGTGCCCGACTGGAGCACTATAAAGTGCAGCGCGAGAGCACGCAGGCGTTTCACGTTGCCACCACGGTGGCTGACCTGGGCGCGAATTCGAGTTACGACTCAACCGCAATCACGTTTGGCGCCCAGCTCTCAAGACACGATATTAACGTGACGATGGATCACGAAGGCGCAGAGTGTTGGGTTGACGGTTTATACCTGGTCACCGCGAGCCAACACGCGGACACCCATTCAGTCATCGATCACAAGAAGCCCCACTGCACCAGCCGTCAGCTTTATAAAGGCATCCTTGATGGCAAGTCGCGGGCGGTCTTCAACGGCAAAATCTTCGTTCGTCACGACGCGCAAAAGACCGACGCTATGCAAACGAACAAGAATCTGCTGCTGTCGAATGAAGCGCGCGTGGACACTAAGCCGCAACTCGAAATCCTGGCTGACGATGTGAAGTGCGCTCACGGTGCAGCCGTCGGACAGATTGACCAGGATGAACTGTTTTATCTGGAAACTCGCGGCATTCATCACGACCTGGCGCGCAATCTCTTGACCTACGGCTTCGCGGAAGAAGTAATTGGCAAGATAAAGATCGACTCGATCAGGGCGCAATTGGATGAAGCGGTCCTGCATCGTCTCAACGCGCGACTCGAAGCGTAACGTCATGAGCAGTACTGAAAAACTCCTGGTCGACGATCCCGCCATCCCTGCTGCTTCAGGCGGTTTCGACGTAGAGCGCATCCGGGAAGACTTTCCGGTGCTGCGCCAGATCGTTAACGGCAAGCCGCTGGTCTATCTGGACAACGCCGCCTCTTCGCAAGTACCCCAGGTGGTAATTGACCGCGGCAGCATTTATCTCGAAGACGAACACTCCAACATTCATCGCGGCGTTCATTATCTAAGCCAGAAAGCGACGACGGCCTACGAAGGTGCGCGCGAAAAGGTGAAGCGCTTCATCAACGCGCGCGAGGCGAAGGAATGTATCTTTGTTCGCGGCGCCACCGAGGGTATCAATCTGGTGATGCACGGCTATGGACGGAAGTTCATTGGCCCGGGCGACGAAATCATTATTTCCGCGCTGGAACATCACTCGAATATTGTTCCCTGGCAGATGCTGTGCGAAGAGAAGGGCGTTCGTCTGCGCGTGATTCCCATGAATGACGCCGGCGAATTACTCCAGGACGAATACAATTCACTGCTCAGCGAGCAGACGAAATTTGTGGCCTTTACGCACGTCTCAAATGCGCTGGGCACGATCAACCCGGTCAAGGAGATGATCGATCAGGCACACAAGTATGGCGTGCCGGTTCTCATCGATGGCGCCCAAAGCGCGCCGCACATGGCTATAGATGTTCAGGATCTCGACTGCGATTTCTACGCGTTCTCGGGACATAAGATGTTTGCGCCCACTGGCAGCGGCATCGTCTACGGCAAAGCCGAGCTGCTGGAGAAGATGAATCCTTTCCAGGGCGGCGGCGACATGATCAAAAGCGTCACGTTTGAAAAAACAACCTACGCCGACTTGCCGAACAAGTTTGAAGCGGGAACTCCGGCGATCGCTTCGCAGATCGGTCTCGGCGCCGCCATCGATTACCTGAATTCAATTGACCGGAAGAAAGCGGCGGCCCACGAACACGAGTTGTTGCGCTATGCTACCGAGCGGCTCAAGGCGATTGAAGGAGTGCGCATCATCGGCACGGCCCGGGAGAAAACGAGTGTGCTGTCGTTCGTGATTGATGACATTCATCCGCACGACATCGGCACCATCCTTGATCAGGAAGGTATCGCCGTTCGCGCCGGCCACCATTGCGCGCAGCCTGTGATGCAGCGGTTTAAGATCCCAGCCACCGCGCGCGCGTCGTTTGCTTTTTACAATACGCAGGAAGAAGTGGATGTGCTGGCGCGGACGATTGAAAAAGTAGTCGAAATCTTTTCGTAACTGAGCGCGTTTAGAGGCGGGCGTTGCCCGCCGGTGCGATGTTGAGACGGCGGGCAACGCCCGCCTCTAAACTACTATTCACGATTTACTATTCACGATTCACTGTTCTTACATGTCTGAA
>JBGQJH010000324.1:0-3866 GCA_041498935.1 Pyrinomonadaceae bacterium
ATCGCGTAATACTTCGACGCGTCGCTTAGGCCTTCAGTCGTGCGCGGGTCGTAACGCCGCAGTGTGGGATAACCAAGGCCAAAGCAAATCGTGAAAAAGAGCGGCCACAGCACCAGGAAATATCTGATGCCCAGCACCCTCTGTTGCGTAGTTGCCGCCCTGGCTGCCGCGTCGCTGCTGGTTTTCCCAATCCCCACGCTGACAAATCCTCGTAGTGTCTTACTTTGAACTAATTCTCTGTGCGTCCTCTGTGTTCTCTGTGGCTCCATGGTGAATCTTTATTAGCGATTGCTCACCACAGAGCCACAGAGAACACGGAGGTTACACAGAGAAAACTGAAATTAAGACAATACCCAAATCCTGGCGAGCTTTAGGCGCCCTGCAACCAGGCCGCCCGCAGGGCCTTTTGTTCCGGTGTCGCGTCTTTCCTCTCCTCAATTCGATACTCGAAGCGCTCCGGGGGACCAAGGACGAGCGTAGTTTGAATCGTCCGCCGATTGCGTTTCACCGAAATCGCCACGCGGTCGCCTTGTTTGTAGCGACTGAGCGAGACAAGGAAGTTTTCGCGCGTAACGTTCTTGCGTCCGAGCGAAATAATTTCGTCACCCTCCTGCAAGCCGGCGTCTTCCGCCGGGGAACCATTGCGCACTACCGCTACAGTGAGACTATTTGTCTTGTCCCAATCAATTCCGATGCCCGCGTTATAGGGCTGGCGCGCCTGCTCGCGAGCCAGGTGTAGTCCGAGGTAAGCGAACGCCTCGTCATAAGGCAGCATCTCCACCCCGCGAATGTAGCGCCTGAAAAACCCGCTCAGGTCGAAGCCGCCCACCTCCGAAGCGACGCGCTCGAAGTCTTCCGTCGTGTAACCTCGGCCGCGCAGGTAATAGCTGGCATTCGGACTCTGGAGATAAAACTCGTCATACATACGACGCATCACGTCATCGAGCGAGGCCTTTCCGCTGGTTTTCCCGCGAATCATCAGATCGAGCGCCAAACCGATTAACTCGCCTTTCGGATAATAGCTAATCGACGTGTTCGCGAGATTCGTTCGTTGCGCGTGTGGCGCACCGTCAAGGAAGGGCGCGGAGAGCGAAGAGTCTTCCGCGCTCATCAGGTGGCTACCCGGAGCGTTTTCGATTTCGGTAATCGTCTGGCTCTCGCGTCGCAATAGGGCGGTGTCGTCCCAGAGGCCTGCGCGGCGCCTCATTATGTGGCCGTAGTAATTGGTTATGCCCTCCGCGATCCAAAGACCGCGCGTGCTTACCGAGCGGGTGAAGTCCCACGGGCCAAACTCCACGGGACGGAGTCGTTTTACGTTCCAGACGTGAAAAAACTCGTGCGCCACGGTGTCAAGCGTGTCCCCATAGACTCCTTCTTCGCCGAGCGCGCCGGGCTCGATGATCTGCGTCGAAGTCAGGTGTTCCATGCCGTCGCCCGAAATGTCGTCTGCCGCGAAGTGGATCAGGAACGTGTAGGAATCAAACTCCGGCGGACCCCACATGGCGGTCTCCGCTCTCACGATCTTTTCGATATCACGAACCAGCGCCGGCCTTTTCCCACCTTCATCGCCAAAAGAATGAACGATGACGCGGTAGTGCTTGCCGTCCACTTCAAACTGCTCGTCAGTCCAATCAGGAGCGATTTCCGTCGGCGTATCGATCATCAAGTCGTAATTCGGAAACTGCCACTCGCGCTGATCGGCCCGGTCCATCCTTCCGTTGACTATCCGCCAGCCCGTGGGCGGCTCGATTAACAGCTTCACCGGATCGGGTTTGTGATTAACCACGTACATGAAGATCGAACCGCCGTTGTAGTTTGCGTGACGAGAATCGAGTTGAGAGAAGGTGCCGGACAGATCGTTGCCGAACACTTTGTAGTTGACCGTCAGTCTTCGAATTCCTTGCGTGTCAACTCGCCACGTCTGGTCATCGATACGAGCAACCGACAGCGGAGGAACCTGGCAGTTGATAGAAGAGGGTGCATCGCTGCGTGGCGAACAGTTCAGAGTGAACGCTTTAAACTCCTGCACGTTCCTGGCAAAATCGAAAACGGAATAACGACCGGGCGACCACTTGGGCATTTGGAAGTCCAGCGAACTCGCCGGTGAATCTTTCGCCAGCTCGACTTCGATGACCACTTCAAATAAGTGTGAAACCGGGCGCGGCATTGAAAGACGATAAGTTACAGAGCGCAGCGGCTGGTCCTGCTGAGCAGACGAGATAGCGCTGAACGAGGCGAGGAACGTTAGAACAATCGCCAGACGAAGTAGACTTTCTCGAACGAAGCGATTCATAAAAACAATCTCCACGAGAACACGGGAAACTCAAGCGAAGGGAGGCAGTCGCGGATTATGTTGGTTTCAAGAAAGGCTGTCAAAGAACGCCGGCATATTACACGGTGGTCACTAAACTAAGTGGTTTCGACTCAACGGAAGTAACCTCACGGTCAGGAAGGGTGGTTTACCCCCGCTCCGGTTTTTCCAAAAGATAAAGAGCGGGGGCTAGCCCGCCTTCCCAACCCTGAGACACCTTTTCTGGAGTGATTCACTTGCAAGCTTTCCCTAGTTGAATTATTAATCACTCAACATGCCTGCTACCGAACGTCTCTACTACAGCGATTCTCATCTGATCGAGTTTGAAGCGCGAGTCATCGACAAGACCGATCGCGTTAGCGGCTGGACCGCTGTGACGCTTGACCGCACTGCTTTCTATCCCACCGGAGGCGGTCAGCCGAGCGATACGGGAACACTCAACGGCAATCGAGTTCTCGAGTGTATGGACGACGAGGAAAACGGAGTACTGCATGTCATTCAGGGACGCGCGCCGGAAGTGGGCGCAACTGTCAAAGGCAGGGTTGATTGGCCGCGCCGCCTCGATCACATTCAGCAACACACCGGTCAGCACATTCTGTCGCAGGCTTTCGTCACCCTTTTCAACGCGCCGACGCGAGGGTTTCGGGTGCTGGACGACTCCTGCGAGATCGATGTTGAATTGAGTAACCCCACCAATGAACTAATCGAACGCGCCGTTGAGTTGGCGAACAACGTTATCTGGGAAGACCGCCAAATAACTATTAAAAGCGCGACGCCGGAAGAAGCGGCTCGGCTGCCACTCCGAAAAGATCCCTCCCGCGATGGCGAACTGAGGTTAATTGAAATTGAAGGCTTCGACCTGACACCCTGCGGCGGCACCCACGCGTATCGAACGGGCGAGGTCGGAATGATCGTGGTGCGAACCTGGGAACGCGCCAAGGGACTAACGCGGATAGAGTTTGCCGCCGGCACACGCGCGCTCGCGGATTACCGGCGGGCAAATAAGACCGCGCGCGCGGTTGCGGCTCTCTTCAGCGCCGGTCGTGATGACGCGGCAAAGCTCACCGCGCGAACGGTCGAAGAGAGCAAGGAACTACACCGGCGCGTTCGGGCGCTTGAAGAGATCGCCGCTCGGGTCGAGGCCCAGGAACTGCTGGCTGCTGCCTCACCAAACGCAGCGGGTATTCGGGTTGTTACTCAGATCCTGGATAATCGCGATGGTGAATCTTTGAAGCACTTGGCGCAGGCACTCATCGCTCACCCACAGACGATTGCATTGCTCGGTTCTCGCGACAAGGGCGCCGCGCGAATTGTCTTTGCGCGCTCAGCTGATGCGTCCGGCGACATGAATGTCCTTATGCGGGAAGCGTGCGCGATACTCGACGGCCGCGGTGGCGGCAAGCCGGACATGGCGCAAGGTGGTGGTCGCAATGTGGAGAAGGTTCGCGAAGCGATCGATTCGGCATCGACGTTGTTGTAAGAACTCAGGATCTGGGAAACCCTCTGAGCTCGGGAAGGGAGCAATGAGGCCATGGCAAAAGCCGAAGTCGAAAAA
>JBGQJH010000325.1:0-3837 GCA_041498935.1 Pyrinomonadaceae bacterium
CAAGCGGCGAGCCTTTGCTTGCGATACGTGATCTCAAAGTTCACTTCGACCTGGCCGGCAGGGGCCATCGTACGGTAAAAGCAGTTGATGGTGTCACGATCGACATCTACCCTGGTGAGACGCTTGGCCTGGTCGGCGAATCCGGTTGCGGCAAGTCAACTTTCGGCCGGGCGATTCTTCGCCTCACCGAACCCACCTCGGGACAAGTGCTTTATCGCAATCGCGATCTGGCCCAGCTTTCGCGCCGGGAGATGCGCGAACACCGCCGCCATCTGCAAATAATTTTTCAGGATCCTTACGCTTCGCTTAATCCCCGAATGACTGTCGGGCAGATCGTTGGCGAGCCGCTCGAAACATTCCGGCTTGCCAGGGGCAGGGAAGCGGACGAGCGCGTACAGGAGCTTTTGGAAACGGTGGGCTTGAGCAAACGCTTTATCAGGCGCTACCCCCACGAGTTCTCCGGCGGACAACGTCAGCGCATCGGCATCGCGCGCGCCCTTGCTGTTGATCCTGATTTCATTGTTGCCGATGAGCCAATCTCCGCGCTGGATGTTTCCATCCAGGCGCAAATCATGAACCTCCTGGAAAAGCTGCAACGCGAAAAGAATCTGACTTACCTGTTCATCTCTCATGACCTGCGCGCGATCCGCCACGTTTCCAATAGAGTCGCGGTGATGTACCTGGGGAAGCTGGTTGAGATTGCCGGCGCGAAAACAATTTATGCTGACCCGCTGATGCCTTATACGAAAGCGCTGATTTCGGCAGTGCCCGTGCCTGATCCAAAGGTCGAAGCGACGCGCCGGCGGATCGTGCTGGAAGGCGATGTGCCCTCGCCGATCAATCCACCTCCGGGTTGCCGCTTCCACACTCGCTGCCCCTACATGATTGAGGCTTGCAAGGAAGTGGTCCCGCCGCTGGTTGAAATCAAACCGAGTCACTTTGCCGCCTGCATTCGCATCAGCCCGGAGCAACCTGACATTGAAAGAGTGGCTCCAGGTCAGGCCCCCGGACTGGCTGCCGCCCAGGAAGCCAATGCGCAGGTAATTAGCGTCTAGCCCCCTTAAAAACCCGCAAAAACTCCGATTCCTGGGCCGTCCGCAGATGAAAAGCGGTTGTTATTGGTCGTATACCAATAGGGTAAGTTGTCTTGTACCAATAGGGTAAGTTGACTTGTGTTTGGCCGTACTTGAAATAACCAGACGCTGAGTCCCGGGTTTTGCAGTCACTTGTTGGGGTTAATAACGAAATCTATACTGACTGGTAACGCAAGCTACTAGCCTTTACCCGCTATATTAACAGTTGCGTACAGCCCATGCCTTCAAGAAACCGTCCACAGCCGCCGCGTCGCAAGGAGCAGGCAAAGGAGCGCCAGGCCCTGGAAACTGAAGAGTCAGCGACGTCGGCAACATCAGCGATGCCAGATGAGACTGAGCACGGCGATCTGCCCGAGATCGTTCAGGAACACCCTGAAGACGCTCCGCGCGGATGGGCCCAGGTGCAGGAGAAACTCGCGGCCTTGTCGGGACTGTCGATCCTGCTTGTCGATGGGCGCCAACCTCCGGCGCTGGTCGCTTCAAACAACAACTCCATCTGTCACGCATTTCAGTCTTCACTCGAGTACGTCAGCCTCTGCGATCCGTACTGCGGCGATGCTCATCGCCGGGCACTGAGCGCCGGCGCCGCGGTTCAATACAAATGCCATGCTGGGCTTCAGTGCTTCACCATGCCGGTGCAAATTGGCCGGCAACAAAACCTTGTGGCTATCGGTGGTCGCGCTTTTGTTAGCGCCGCCGACTATCGCTCGCTGGTTGATCGGTTTCGCGCCGGTGAACTAAACGTTCTGCTTGGCAGCAAGCCATTCGAAAACGTGATCTTTGCCGAATCGCAAAGCATCGATCAGTTGTCTGAACGTTTGCAAAAAGCGGCGCGACATTTTGACGCGCCCCATGTCAGAACCGGAACCATTGGCGCACGGGTTCCTGGGACCGCGGGCGTGCGGGGTCCACAGCCGGGCAGTTCGGCTGGGGTGCCCGACTCAGCGCCCGATCTTCAGCTTGAAGTTGATCGCCTCCGCGGTGAACTCGAACATCGCTCCCATTTGGCCGAATCGCTTCAACGTTTTCTTGTGCGCATAAGTTTCCGCGATCCGAACAAGACGTATGGCGCAATCCTGAGCCATTCAAGGGAATTGCTGCAAGCTGAGCGCGCCTCGCTACTGGTGTTTGACGAAAGCTCAAGTGAGATCATCTTGAAAGCAGCAACAGGCTTGGCCACCACCGCCGCCAAAGTCGGCCCAATGCGCCTGGGGGAGGGCATTTCAGGCAGAGTTTTGGAATCCGGAAAGCCGCTGGTAGTTGAGAATTTCGAAACTGCCGGACTAACTCCGGCGCCTTTGGACCGAAACTACCGAACCAAATCTTTTATTAGCTATCCCCTAATCTTGAGCGGGCGAAGAATTGGCGTGCTAAACCTAACTGACAAAATTGGTGGCGGAAAGTTTGACGACGTCGATCTCAGCTTGCTCGAAATCATCGGGCCGCAAATCGCGCTTGCCCTGGAGCGAGCCGAGTGGCAGGAGCGCGCCACCCAATTCCAGTTGATGTCGATTACGGATCCCCTGACAGGATTACTGAATCGCCGCTATCTCGAGGAACGTTTGACCGAAGAGCTCAATCGCTCACAACGTTACAACTATTCCATGAGCTGTTTGATGATCGATATCGACGACTTCAAAAACTATAACGATCGCAACGGCCATCAGGCTGGTGACACGGCCTTGAAGATCACAGCACACGCGTTGAAGGCCTCGCTGCGTTCAGCCGATGTCGCCTGTCGTTACGGCGGCGAAGAGTTTTGCATCCTGCTGCCGCAAACGACCCTCAGCGAAGCGGGAGTGATCGCCGAACGAATGCGGCAACGGGTGACCGAAACCGATTACCCTTTCGGCAAATTGCAGCCGTTGGGAACGGTCAGTGTCAGTATTGGGATATCAACCTTTGCCAAACACATCGATACCGCGGAGAAGGTAATTGCCGCCGCCGACCGCGCTCTCTACAGCGCCAAACATCTGGGCAAGAATCGCATCGAGTTTTACGTGGACAACCTCACGAGTTCGCTCACTGCAAAATGACGCAAAATAGGCATGAGGAAAACCGCCAGATTCTCGGCCGCGTAAAGCGCGACGAGTTTGTTGGCAGGGCCAGTGAACTCGAACGTCTCGTGTTACACGCGTCGCAGGCGGGACGTTCAGGTCAGGCGGGTAGCTCCGGCGAAGCGCGCGGGCTTCTCATCCTGATGGCGCCGCTGGCCGGCGTTTCAGAGTTGCTACGTCAGGCATTTGATAGTGTTTTTAATCGCCGGGAGACGGTAGTGCCGATCTATTTTGCGCTGCCGCAAACTGAAACCACGGCTGTGAGCGCAGCGATCGAGTTTCTCAATACATTTCTGCTGCAATACATTGCCTTCCGGCGTGATGAGCCTGCGCTTTGCCAGCTTTCGCTCACCATGAACGACCTGGTACAGCTTGCGCCCGCCGCGGACCTTGATTGGATTGAACAGCTAATTGAGGCCTACAACCACCAACGCTTCGGTAAAGACGATCGGGAGTTAGTGCGGTTCTGTCTGAGCGCGCCTAACAGAGTGCCGGCGCCGAACGGCCATCCCTTCATAATGTTTGATGCCGTGCAGTTGACTAATTACGCCGACTCGCCCGTGCCGCTGGCCACTGAAATCGTCAGAGCCCTGACATTTTCCAATCTCCCGTTTGCTCTCGCCGGCTTGCGCCGCGAGATCCTCGACGCGGTGGAGCGTGCCGGCGACCGCTCTGTCTCGCTCGCC
>JBGQJH010000326.1:0-3828 GCA_041498935.1 Pyrinomonadaceae bacterium
CCTCACGCTTCCCACGTCATCTCCGCCATCTGTTTATATTGCTGCCAACGGTGATTTACGGATTTCTGCGCTTGCGCAAGTAAGAACTTCGCCACTTCCGGATCGCTCTGTTGCAGCATTCGATAGCGGCCTTCGGTGTAGATGTAATCTTCCAGCGGAATCCTGGGACCGTGCGAGTCTAACTGGAAAGGATTCTTGTTTTCTTCGGCCAGCTTGGGATTATAGCGATAGAGCGGCCAGTGACCGGAATCAACCGCCAGCTTTTGCTGATGCATCCCCTTTGCCATGTCGATGCCGTGTGCGATGCACTGCCCGTAAGCAATGATGAGCGACGGGCCCTGGTGTGCTTCGGCTTCGACGAAAGCCTTCACCGTGTGAGTGTCGTTGGCGCCCATCGCGACCTGCGCGGTGTATACGTTGCCGTAACCCATCGCGGTCATGCCGAGATCCTTCTTTGCGGTCGGTTTCCCGCCGGCGGCAAATTTAGCAACCGCGCCAAGCGGCGTCGCCTTTGATGCCTGCCCGCCTGTATTCGAGTAAACCTCCGTATCGAGCACGAGAATATTGACGTTTTGCCCGCTGGCCAGGACGTGATCGAGACCGCCAAAGCCGATGTCATAGGCCCAGCCATCGCCGCCGACGATCCACACGTTCTTCTTCACGAGCGAATCGGCCACGCTCAGCAGATCGCGCGCTTCAACGTCATTGCAACCCGCAAGCTTCGTCTGCAATTGGGCGGCCAGTTTGCGTTGGGTGTTGATGCCTTCGTCGGAAGATTGATCCGTACTGAGCAAAGCATCGGCAAGTTCACTTCCAATCTTGCAGCGAAGTCGCTTTACCAGGTCTCGCGCATAAGCGTTTTGATGATCGAGCGCCATGCGCATGCCGAGACCAAACTCGGCGTTGTCTTCAAATAGGGAGTTGCTCCAGGCGGGGCCGCGACCCTCGCGATTCGTGGTGTAAGGAGTGGTCGGCAGATTTCCGCCGTAGATGCTCGAACACCCGGTCGCGTTCGCAATGATGGCGTGATCGCCGAACAGTTGCGTCAACAGTTTGATGTACGGCGTTTCACCGCAGCCGGCGCACGCGCCTGAAAACTCGAACAACGGTTGCAGCAACTGTACATTCTTCACTGAACCAAAACTGAGATGACCGTTCTTCTGAATCTCGGGCAGGTTAAGAAAGAAATCCCAGTTCGCGCGCTCGCGTTCGCGCAGCGGCAGTTGCGGATGCATGTTCAGCGACTTACGTGACGGATCCTTTTTGTCGACAGCGGGACAAACTTCGACGCAAAGCTGGCAACCGGTGCAGTCTTCGACGGCAACCTGAATCGTGTAGAGCTTGTCGGGAAGCTCCCGCCATTTCGCCGGGATGCGCTTGAAGCCTGCGGGTGCGTTAGCGAGGTCAGTCTCGTCACAAACCTTGGCGCGAATCGTCGAGTGCGGACAAACCATGACGCACTTGCCACACTCGATGCAGAGATCTGCTTCCCACACCGGTACTTCCAGCGCGACGTTGCGCTTCTCCCATTGCGCCGTGCCCACCGGATACGTGCCATCGATTGGGAACGCGCTCACTGGCAATTGATCGCCGCGACCAGCCATGATCTCGGCTGTCACTTGTCGTACAAACTCCGGAGCGCCGCTGGTAATAGGAGGCGCGTCCTCGATCAAGCTGGTGACGTCCGCGGGAATAGGTATCTCATGCAGATGTTCCAGCGCGGCGTCGACCGCGGCGAAGTTCTGCCGCACCACCGGCTCGCCGCGTTTGCCGTAAGTCTTACGAATCGATTCCTTGATTTTCTCAATCGCTTCCTCGCGCGGCAGCACGCCGCTAATGGCGAAGAAGCACGTCTGCATGATGGTATTGATGCGATTGCCGAGTTGTGTTTCTCTGGCAACAGCGTTCGCATCGATCGAATAGACCTTGATGTGCTTGTCAATGATCGCCTGCTGAACCGTTCGCGGCAGATGCAACCAAACCTCATTGGCTTCGTAAGGACTATTTAGCAGCAGCGTCGCACCATCCACTGCCGCATCGAGCACCGGATAACGCTCCAGGAAATTGAACTGATGAACCGCGATGAAGTTCGCCCGCTGAATCAGGTAGGTGCTCTTGATCGGCTGCGCTCCAAAGCGCAGGTGTGACACGGTCATCGCTCCGGATTTCTTCGAGTCGTAAACGAAATATCCCTGCGCGTAATTGGGCGTCTCCTCACCAATAATCTTGATCGAATTCTTGTTTGCGCTGACCGTGCCATCTGCGCCGAGTCCCCAAAACATGGCGCGCACTTGCTCTTCCGGTTCGGTATCGAAGCTCGGATCGATTGGAAGCGAAGTGAACGTCACATCGTCGACGATGCCCACACTAAAATGGTTCTTTGGCTTTCCTTCCGCCAGCTCGTCGAAGACGGCCTTGACCATAGCCGGCGTGAACTCTTTTGACCCCAGGCCGTAACGGCCGCCGACTACCCGCGGCCTGAGCGCAAAATCAGGCGCGCAATTAGCAGCTTCCTCGCTGACCGCCGTGACTACATCCTGATAGAGCGGCTCACCCGCACTGCCTGGTTCTTTCGTTCGATCAAGGACAGCGATTGACTTCACCGTACGCGGCAGAGCTGATACCAAACGCTCAACCGAGAACGGGCGATACAGACGCACTTTCAACAAACCAACCTTCTCGCCATTTGCGCGCAGGGCCGCCACAGTTTCCTCAGTCGTCTCGCAGCCGGAGCCCATCATGACGATGACCCGCTCGGCATCGGGCGCTCCCACATAGTCGAAAAGCCGGTAGTGCCTGCCGGTCAGCGAAGCGAATCGCTTCATCTCTGCTTCGACAATCGCCGGCGTTTCCAGATACAGAGAATTAGCCCGCTCGCGCGATTGGAAAAAGACATCAGGGTTTTGCGCCGAGCCGCGCATGACCGGCCGATCAGGCGTTAGCGCGCGTCCGCGATGCGCCCGTACCAGGCGCTCGTCCATCATCTCGCGAATGGTTTCGTCCGCGAGTCTTTCAATCTTCATCACTTCGTGCGAAGTGCGAAAGCCGTCAAAGACATGCAGGAAAGGAACGCGCGAACGCAGCGTGGCGGCTTGGGCAATCAGGGCAAAGTCCATCACCTCCTGAACGGAATTGGCAAACAGCATCGCCCAGCCGGTCGTGCGGGTGGCCATCACATCGCTGTGATCGCCAAAAATGGAAAGCGCATGAGTGGCCACGGAGCGCGCGGCGATGTGAAAGACAGTGCTGGTTTGCTCGCCGGCGATCTTGAACATGTTTGGGATCATCAACAACAGGCCCTGGCTCGACGTGAAGGTAGTTGTAAGGGAGCCGGTTTGCAGCGTGCCGTGTACCGCGCCGGCGGCGCCGCCTTCGGATTGCATCTCGCGCACCAACGGCGTCATGCCCCAGATGTTCTTTTGATCCAGAGCGGCCCAGGCGTCCGCCGACTCGCCCATGGCTGACGACGGCGTGATCGGATAGATCGCGATCACTTCGTTGGTCTTGTAGGCGACGTACGCAGCGGCTTCATTGCCGTCGATGGTGATCTGTTGATTGTTCATGATGTCTTGTTTTCAGTTAGCCCGGGTAATTCTCCAATTATTTACGGCCCAACGTCGATGACGAGCTGGCTCCGTAGGAGCCTGATGTTTATAGACACGATGCGCCTAAAATTGATTTCGCGGCAGCAAGCGACTAGTCGCTGCTGCCGCGAGTAGGAACACGATCAACGAGAAACTACAAACATCTTGTCCCTACAGGACTGTCGAAGCGACCAGTTGATCTTCAAGTCAATCCGCGCCCACCCACAAGAATGATCAATGGACG
>JBGQJH010000327.1:0-3827 GCA_041498935.1 Pyrinomonadaceae bacterium
ACCCAGAGGCATTGGCAGAAAAGATCATCTCTGCGTGGATACATCCTAAGCTGGAAGAGATGGGAGCGGCAGCACGGCTCAAAACATTGGAATTTTCACCAGAGAAAACGGTCGAGACACTCTTGAACTATTACCGGGAAATATTGCATGGATGAGCGGGCGCTTGCACCCGCATCGAGCTACGCGTTCGGCCCCAGTCCGGGTTGAGTCTGTCAACTCTGCCGAGTGGCATTCCAGGGAGGCGGGCGAGACGCCCGCGGTCCCAGGATTGAAAGTCCTTCAGGATGCGATCGACCGAGCTAATCAAATCTCAGGTTGGGAAGGTGGGACTAGCAACCCCAGCAGGGCTGCCCCGCTGGGGACCCAGGGCTTGCCGCCGCGGTCTGGCGATCACAAACTTGCTGCCATCAGTCGGCCCAGGTCTTTCGCCGCCACCACCCCGCCCGGGCCCCAATCATGGCTGCCGCTGTAAATACAAAAGCCCTCGGAAGCGTGCTGCCCGGTAGACTTTTTTCCCACCGGCTCAACCTGCACCTTGCTGTCTTTAATTTTCAGCGGCGATGCGAACGCTGCGTCTTGCCAGTGGACAACGAGATCGGGAAGAGGATTACTCAGCGCCCTCTCTGCGCTTGCGGCTGTGCGGGTAATATCTTGCACCAGCAACTGCCCGCCTTCAGTAGTCAAGGCGAGCAACATCTCCTCCAGTTGTTTGCAGATCTCGTCGTATTGATCCAAAGGGACACTACCTTGCGCTTCACGTCCCACCAGGTTGACGCGAATCCATCCATACTGATCGGTTGGCAATGAAAATGCGCGAGTGTTTTCCCAATCGTACACTGGCAGCATGGTTGGCCGGGCCACTTTGTGAGTTGCCGCCGTGGGCGTCAATTTATAGTAGAGCTTTTTGAGTTCTTCAGGCGTGTGCCGCTTGGTTGCCGCTAACAGCGAGAGCGCGCGTTTGGCCCACGATTGCGAACCCCAGCTTGCAAGACGTGAGAAACCACGCTCTGTTAGTAGTGGGCCAAGAAACGCAGGGAAGCCCAGGGCCGGCCGCATTCCGTGTAGTGCAAAAACAATGACGGCCGCCCTGTTGCCGGCAGTCTTGATGAGTCTGCCAATCTGTTGATCGACTGCTCGGTATACGTCCTTGAGCAGAGGCTCCAGCGCGCGCCCGCCATTCAGCTCTCGCCCACTGTAAACCTGGTGATCGGGCTCGGTTGTGTGCCACATCTGATGGCTCGCGTGATGAATCTCGGGAAAAACAAGCAGCGACAATCGTGGCTTAGTTTCTTTGATCAGGCGCTCGGCCAGCGTCCCTCGCAACCGCACGCCCTCGACGCAGGCGGCGGTCAATTCCTTTAGATCACTTTGATTGTCCGGCGTGGTGTTGACGAACCGATTGGCGGAGAGCGGATGCGCGGGCGATTGCTTCGCAACTGATAAAACCCCGGGCGGCCCCGCTTGAAGACCTGCACCCGTCGAATCGTGTGCCCACCACTCGCAGACTTCAAACCCGCTTGAGATTCCTACCGGAAGCGCGAAAGGAACATCAAAAACTCCAAGCGGAATGCCTTGTTGCGCCAGTGGCTTCCAAAACGGCGTCAGGTGGCGACCGTGATACCGACTGAGACTCATCGTGTCCGGGCCCCAACTCCATTCACTGTAGACTCCATGAGCCGTTGGATCTTGCCCGGTCATGAATGTTGGCCACACGGCACCGCTGCCGATGTGTGCCGGAGACTGCACCCGTAACCATCTCCCGCCGTGGTGACCACCCAGCAACGATTTGAGCGCCGGCATCTCATCCTGCGCGATGAGTTGCTTCACAAAGCTAGCTTCAGCGGCATCGATGCCGATTGCTAATACGCGCGAACCGTTAACGGTACTCATCAAGTAACTCCTGCGGGTTGACCCAGGTACGCTCGGCGGTGGATCGGAGACACGCTTCAACCACGGCCATTGTTTGCAGATTATCTCGCCCACTCGAATCCGGCTCTTCACCGTTCAGCGCGCGCTCGAGTTGGTTGAGAAGAATTCTTTCTTCGGTCACCTTCCGCGAGCCACGTCTTACTGGTCGCGGCAATTTTCCGGTTTCGCAAAGCATCAGCCAGCGCTGAAACACATGCAGCGTCGCGCGCTCACCAACGAAGCGAACATAAAACTCCTGACCGCCCTCGAAGAATTCGTGGCCACTTGACTCGTAGGTCGCTGAGTAGAGCACACGAGTTTCATCTTCCAAAGAGAGCATCATCTGCATCGATGCGCCCTTCGGTAGTTGTCCCCAGGGCAGCGTAAAGCTGTCAGCCAGCACGCCGGTAACGCGCTTCTGCAAAACGTAGCGAAGGGCATCAAGGTGATGAATGCCGGCTCCCCAGAGCGCGCTGTTGGTGAGGCGCGCCTGCGAGGCCGCCATGTCATGCGGAACGCGGTAATACTGGCAGACGACCATCCCCACCGGGCCGAGTGCGTCGGCATCGATAAGCCGTCGGGCCGTGCGGAACGAACGCAGGTAACGATAATTTTGCGCGACAATCAACGGCGCGCCTTTCTGTTCCGCCAGAGAGACCAGCTTCACTGCGTCACGCAGGCAGAGCGTGAAAGGCTTCTCCACCATGACGGCCAAACCGCGCGCGAGCGCTAACTCGCAAGGCCCGACGTGGCTCCCGGCCGACGTGGCAACAATCACTGCGTCGCAATTATTTTGGTTGAGAGCTTCTCCCAATCCGGTGAAGCATTGCCTGGGCGCGGCTCCTTTGCTGGAAGCTTGTTTGAGCGCTGCCTGGTCGATATCGACGCAGGCTGTCAACTCATACCCTGGAGCTGTTTGAATTTCGCGCAACCAATCCTGCCCGCGCGGTCCCAGGCCAACGACAACTACTCTAATCGCCATTCGTAGGGTCTCCCGTCTTTTACTCGCACACTGGCAAGCAGATCGCGGGCGCGGATCGATGAGCGCAGGAAAACTCTCAAAGTAGGCGGGCTAATGTGTCCCCAGATTGCTGAAACCAGGATCATCAATGTCTTAGGGTTCCACTTCAAAGACTCTTTCTTGAGCATGGGTTGGAGCAAGTTTGGCGGATCACCTGCCCAAAGTCGCATCGCGCCCAACATGTAAAACGCCGCTAACGCGTTGCCGTTTTGCGAATGGTTCTCGCCGACCGCGCGTGTGCCATTAAAGAGGGTGGCGTTGCTTGAGTGATAGCGATAGCTGTAAAGAACGTCCGGGAGGGTCAACACGCGGCCGCGCGCCGCCATTCTCGAGAACAGGTCCTGGTCTTCTCCGCCGCTGGATTCTTCATCGTAACCTCCGACCTGATCAAACACCTCACGACGGAACATCGCGGAGCCATGGGGAAACGGAACGTAAACGGAACGGCGCACCAGTCTCCAACGATCCCGAGGACGCACCACTCGGCCGCTGGCGTCAATTCCGTTGCAGAGTGTTCCAATAACAGCGACGTCGGGACGGCTCGCGAGAACATTCCACTGCCGCTTAAGTCGATCGGGATGAGCGACGTCGTCGGCATCCATGCGCGCCACTATGGGAGCGCGCGCTTTTGAAGCTACGGCGTTTGAACTGCCCGAGAGCCCGAGACGCTTTTTGCTTTCGTGAAGATGTATTCGCTGGTCTCGGCGCGACCATTCCCGTAATAGTTCGCCGGAGCCGTCCGTCGAAGCATCGTCGAGAATCACAAACTCAAAATCTGCCAGAGTCTGTTCGAGAATGCTCCTTATGCTCTGGTCAAGAAACGGAAGCGCGTTGTGTACCGGCATCACAACGCTGATCAGGGGATTCGTCGTCAGGTTCATACGAGGTTTTTAGACAG
>JBGQJH010000328.1:0-3827 GCA_041498935.1 Pyrinomonadaceae bacterium
AAATGGTCCCTGGTTGCCAAGCAATGGCTGTTGCCCGGCCGGCATCCGCCAAACCGACGAAGTTCCCAGCAATGATTCGGCAATCGCTTGGGCGAGGGCTGTAAGTTCACTCGGTTTCACTGCCCAATGATGATCCGCGCTAGCGCCGGTAGTCGTCGGCGTAGTCTCAATCACGTAAAGCCGGCTCATCTCCTTCCTTCCTTCAGTGATTCGTCGTCGTGCGGCGAAATCGCGCGCGTACTTAAGCATTCCGGGATGGGCTGAAAGAAAGTCGGCGTCAAGCGAAAGGATGCGATCGGCTTTGCTGAAGTCGTAGATCGTGTTGACGGGTTGGCCGAAAGCCATCACTGCCCCGGCGCGCGCGTTATCGTTGTTCACCGGCTCATATTGATGCCACTTCGCCTGCGGAAACTCAGTCAGAATGGATTTCATCTGCACCGCGAGCGTAGGCGAGGTGACCGTCTCCGTCAGGAAACGCAACCCCGCGCCTTGCTTCGGACGCTGTTCATCGAGCGCCGTACGCATCTCGCCGACGAAGGTTGACCAGGTCCGAGACTCTTCGCGGTAAAGCGGGATTTGCGAGCGGTCGGGATCGTAGAGACTTAAGACTGACGCCTGCGAAAAGATGTCCGTAGCGCTGGAGCCGCGGTCGTTTGGATCGCCGTTGCGGCTATTCGGATGATCAGGATTTCCCTCCAGCTTGGTGGGACGCCCGTCGTTGCTTCTGGCCAGCAGCGGCGTCGCGATGCCACCGAGCGACGAAGCTGTCGCGAAAAAGAGTGCCTTTCCGGGAACGATGTCTTCGGGTTGTCTTACGTTCGGAACAATTTTTTCCGGAGCTTGAAACGCGCAACCACTCAAGCCGGCCAGCGCCAGCGAAGCTCCCATCAATTTCAGGAACGTGCGTCGCTCGACTGGATCGTTCCACTCTTCAGCATGCTGTGGGTATTCGCGTTCGACGAACTCGCGAAACTCGGGCGCGTCGGCCAGCTCCTCAAGACTGCGCCAATAGCTCTTGGATTTGTCAGAACCACCTGCGTTAGCGGGTGGGTGATCGCCAGCAAACGACCCAGCCGCTACCACCACCCCAGCCGGGCTGCCCGGCTGGGGATCCCGGTCCGCAGGTGGTTCTGACCTGTCCTGCAGCGCGAGCACTCGTTCACGCATCAGCTTGAAGTTAATGTGTCGATCTTCACTCATCTTCTAACTCACATCAGCGGTGACAGGTCGAACAGCTCGTCAACACTTTCGGGGGTTGAATGTGATACTTCCCGACCAGCAACCTGCCATCGGCAATTTCTTTTTCGCTCTTGTTCTCCGGTGGCCATTCCATGTCGAAAATCCTTTCTTTCGGACGCACAAATTTTTCAGGGTTTCGATGGCAACCGAGACACCACTCCATTTGCAGCGTCGAGGCTTGATAGGCAATCGGCATTTGATCAACGCGCCCGTGACAGGTCGAACAGCCTACGCCCTTGTTCACATGAATGCTGTGATTGAAATAAGCGTAATCGGGAAGGTCGTGCACCCTGATCCATTCGATTGGCTGGCCGCTGCGAAAGCTGGCACGCACTGGCTCCAGATAAGGACTGTCAGCCCAAATCTGTTTATGACAATTCATGCAGGTGCTTGTTGCTGGCATCCCGGCCGACGCCGCAATCTCGACAGAGGTATGACAGTAGCGGCAATCGATGCCATCGTCGCCGACGTGATGCTTATGACTAAATTGGACGGGTTGTTGGCGTTCGACCCACTGCCCCGTGTTCCAGGATGAGCGATTCAATTCCGCGGTAACCCATAGCGCAGCGACCAGGATAAAAACGGCGCCATAGATGGTGAGCTTCGCGAGGGCGTTCGTGCTGTGATGAAAAATCTGTGGCATCGCCGCAGCTTTGCTAATCCTTCACTACAGAATCGTCAGTTACTTAAAAATCGCAATCCGTGGATGACAGACTACGACCACCCATGTAGACAGCGCGGTCCACAAAACGCTCGGCCCAACTGTTTCTTACAGAGTGTTCGTGTACTTTATCAGATGGCCAATTTTTTTCAAATTCTCATTATCGCAAGGGTGATGGTGATCGCGGCAATTCCGTTTACGTGGTTACTTATTTTGTGGATGTGGTGGGTGGACCGGCACCGCGAGCTGAGGCTGTCTGAAATCTGAGATTTGAGATTTTGATTTGAAATTATCTGAGATCTCAAATTTGAATCACATAATCGACGCATCGCGCGCCAGCATTGCGGCGCCGATGGTGGCAGCATCTGCCCCCAGGGCAGCGACAAGTATCTGAGTTGCTTCAAAACAAGGTTGGAAGGCGCGTCTCTTCGCCTCCTGGATAATCGGGTTCAGGATTAAGTCACCCGCTTGCATCACGCCGCCACCCAGCACAATTCGCTCGATGTTCAAGAGGTTGATGATGCTGGCTACACCCGTTCCGATGTATTTACCAGTGCGCTCAATCATCATCAGTGAAAAATCATCACCCTCTTTTGCTTCGCGCGCCATATCGTCGGCAGTGAAATCCTTATTCATCGCCAACTTGGAAAGTGATGAGGTTGAATCTCGATTGAGTCGCTCGTTCGCGCGCCGCACAATGTTTGGGGCCGACGCCACCGTTTCCAGACAACCCGTGTTGCCACACTGGCATTCCGCGCCTTCGGTATCGATCGTGATGTGTCCCACTTCCCCTGCGAAGCCGGACGCCCCGGTCCAGAGCTTGCCGTCGAGAATGATCGCGCCGCCGATCCCTTCGCCGATGGTGATGTAGAAAAGATCCCGGCTGCCACGACCGGCGCCGATCTTAAACTCACCATAAGCCGCGGCGTTGGCGTCGTTTTCGAGTTCAAATCGCAAGCCCGTAGCCGCCATCAATTCGGCATGAAGGTTTTCGCGAACTATCCCGGGCAGGTCTCTCGAAGCGACCACCCGATCAGTTTGCCGGTTGACCAAACCCGGTATGGCAATGCCGACAGCCTCGATATTGTTGGCGCCCTCGCGTAAATCACTGACCAACTGCGTCACCTGTTCGACCAGGCCGTCGGTCTGCAACTGCGCTTCGCGGCGTTCCCCAATCACACCGTCGTTGTTAACCGTGGCGGCGCGGAGCTTTGATCCGGAAAGCTCGATTCCAATAAAACTCGACTCCGATTGGGGGGGCATCGCGGTTCAAAAACCTTCCTGTGACTGGTTAGCACCTGGGAAACAAGCGGAAGCATAGTCGAGGGTACTGGGGCTGTCAAACCTGTCTTTCTGCGTGTAGAATTGCCTAACTCAAAAGCGCTCTTTGGTTTTTGGTCTTTGGTTCTTGAAAGCGAACGCGAGACGGTCAAAGACCCAAGACCAAAGTCCAAAGGCCAAATTCCATGCAGATTCACTCAATACTCCTGCCGACCGATTTCAGCGAATGTGGTAATTACGCGCTCTCCTATGCCGCATCGTTGGCGCGGACGTTTGGCTCCTCGATACTCTGCCTTCACGTTATCGAGCCGATGGTGCCAACCGTGGGCTACTCCGGCATGACTGAGCCTTTGCCGCTTGCCGACATTTCCGACCAGCTCGAGGACTCAGCAGAACGTGAACTGCCAAAAATTGCCGAATGTGAAGAGTGTGCCGGGCTGGAAGTAGAAGAATTAATCGTTCACGGCGAAGCGGCTTCTGAGATTGTGCGCGTCGCCAAAGATCGCAAGGTCGATTTGATTGTGGTCTCATCACACGGACGGACGGGCCTGGGACGAATTCTTTTTGGTTCCACGGCTGAAGCGGTCGTGCGTCATGCTTCATGCCCGGTCCTCGTGGTGAAACCGTCGCAGGAAGAAACGTAGTG
>JBGQJH010000329.1:0-3807 GCA_041498935.1 Pyrinomonadaceae bacterium
ATACGACGCGCTGCTCGAGAGGCTTCAGAAACTCGAGCAAGAACACCCCGGGCAAATAACTCCTGATAGTCCCACCCAACGCGTTGGCGGGAGACCGGCCGAAGGTTTTTCCGAAGTCGTGCACCGCCGCCCCATGCTCTCGCTCGACAACAGCTACAACCTCGATGAGTTGCGGGCCTTTGATCAGCGCTGCCAGCGGCTAGCGGATGGGCGTAGTCTCGCTTACGTTGCGGAGTTGAAGATAGACGGCCTGTCGCTGGCCCTTCACTACGAGAATCAAATCCTCATGCGTGGCGTTACGCGCGGCGACGGACGCATCGGCGAGGATGTGACTCCGAACGCGCGAACTATCCGTAGCATCCCGCTTAAGTTGCGCGCGAAGGGAGCCGCTTCTGAAAACGCAGATCTCAAATTTGAAACTTCAAAGCTCAAAGCTGAAACTTCAAAGCTCAAAGCTGGGATCTCAAATCTCGAAGTGCGTGGCGAAGTTTTCATACCAAGAAGGGTCTTCGAGCGAATCAACGCCGAGCGCGAAGAGCAGGATGAGCCGCGCTTCGCAAATCCGCGCAATGCGGCGGCGGGAACAATCAGGCAGCTCGATCCGAAAGTTGTGCGGCGCCGCAAGCTCGAGATGTTTGCTTATGACCTGCTGGCCGGGGAGCGCAAGCCCTTTGCGACGCATTGGGAAGCGCTCAACTGGCTTGAGACTGCCGGGTTCAGGGTGAGTCCTGAGCGGAAGCTCTGCAACTCGATTGAAGAAGTGATCGACTTTGCGAGCAGGATAGAAGCGCGGCGCGACGATCTGGACTACGAAATCGACGGGCTGGTCGTAAAGGTAAATTCCACCGCGTTACAGGATGAATTTGGCACGACGAATAAGGCGCCGCGCTGGGCCATCGCCTACAAGTACGCCGCGCGACAGGCTACGACCAGAGTGGTTTCAATCGTGGTCCAGGTGGGCAGGACCGGAGCCCTGACGCCGGTTGCAAATCTCGAGCCGGTGAGCCTTGCCGGCACCACAGTCTCGCGCGCTACTTTGCACAACCCGGACGAGGTGAAGCGTTTGGGCATTCGCATTGGGGATTGGGTGCTTATTGAAAAGGGTGGCGACGTCATTCCCAAGGTACTGAAAGTCATCGAGTCGAAGCGCACCGGTGAAGAGAAGCCTTTTCGGATGCCGAAGAAGTGTCCCGTGTGTGGTGGCGAGATCTCGAAACCGGAAGGTGAGGTGGTCTCGCGCTGCGTGGCCGCCGACTGTCCCGCGCAACTCAAAGGACGCCTGCTGCATTTTGCTTCACGGCGCGCCATGAGGATCGAAGGACTGGGTGAGTCGCTGGTCGATCAGTTTGTCGAAAGCGGCAAAGTTCGTGACGCCGGCGATCTTTACAGTCTAACCCGGGACGATATTGCGAGCCTCGAGCGCATGGCCGAAAAGTCTGCGTCAAACCTGTTGGCACAGATCGAGGCGAGTAAGCAACGCGATCTTTCAAATCTCATTTACGCGCTGGGGCTACGTCACGTAGGCGATCGCACGGCCACAACTCTGGCCGGTCAGTTTGGTTCGCTTGACGCGCTTAGCAAGGCGACGGTCGAGGAGCTTGACGATGTTCCGGAGATTGGCCTGACAGTGGCGCAGAGTGTCCGCGATTGGTTTGACGATGAGGGCAACATCGAGTTGGGCAAACGCCTGCAAGCCGCCGGCGTACGCACGAGGATGGAACAGAGCAGCGAGCCCACCGACGACACGTTTGCTGGTAAACTCTTTGTCCTGACAGGCACGCTGGCCGCCTTCACGCGCGATGAGGCGCGGGCTGCGATTGAGAGTCGCGGCGGTCGGGTTACTTCTTCAGTCAGCAAAAAGACTGACTACGTAGTCGCGGGTGAGGAAGCGGGATCGAAACTCGACAAGGCCAAAGAACTCGGCGTTACGGTAATCGACGAGGCAGCGTTTAAGGAGATGCTGGCGTAGAACAGGGCATTCCTGCCTGTCTTCTCTTCTGAGCCTTCTGTATATTGATTGAAAGATGAAAATGACAGACAGGAATGTCTGTCCTACTTAGGAGGCCAACATGGCTACGGCGATAAACAAAGACGAGAAACTCGAACTGCTTTACACGCTCTTCTGCGACGATGTGCGCCTTGAGGTGGGTAACAAGCTTTCGTTCATGGGAGTTTTTCAAAACATCATGGTGCAGCAGATGCCCGTTTCTCTAATTAAGTTTGCCGTGGTCAATCACTGGCGTGGCGAAGGTACGCACCTTTCCGAGGTTAGAATACTGACGCCGGATCGCCAGCGTCCGGTAGTTGTCTCGCAGCCGACCAGCTTCGAGATCACGCCCGGTGGCTTTGCCGACAACATCAGTTTCTTTGTAAATGTGACTTTCCCGGCGGCGGGACAGTATTGGGTGCAGACACTGGTCGACTCAAATCTCTTCGACGAGCAGCAGCTAACAGTCTCTGATGGACGTGAGGCGCAAGCGGACGATTCTTCCGAAACAGTTAACTAGAGCCAAACAAGGTCCTGCAAGACTTTTTCAATCCGGACAGGAATCGACAGGATTGACACTATTAACAAGAGCGAGCCGATGCGTTATCGGTTTAGCAATCCTGTCCATCCTGTAAATCCTGTCTATTCTTCCGTGATAAAAACCAGGACAGACACGAATGCCATCAGTACTCGATCCGGTAGAGCTTAATCTTCGAGTTAAGTGTGGTGGGTTTGATATGCAACAGCCGCGCGGCTTTGGCCTGATGTCCTCCGGTGTGGTCAAGCGCGAGCCTGATCAGCCCCGTCTCAAATCGCGTGACCTCGTCGTAGAAATCAACGCCTTCGGCAAGATTCAGGGCGCGCAGTCGGTTCGATTCGTCGGTAAACGCTTTGTCGCGAGCGAGCGTTTCTGTCTCTCGCAGCAACTCGTCGGTGAGATCAAGCAGACGCTTTACGCGGTTTCGAGCCGGTCGCCCCGCTATTTTGAGTTGCGGAGTCGGCATGGCCGCAAGTGATTCCTGCATACGGTGGTTGCTTCGGTTCCTGAGCTCTCTGGCCGGCTCGCTTGGCGATTCGGTGCCGTTAGCTCGTTCAGCCGTCATTTTGGAACCCCCTAAGGCTTACTCAAGACGCGGGTTTCTTTTAGGAGAACAGCCTGCACGATGTGCCGGTGTGAAATACGTCGCGACCCTTGTTATACGCCGGCCAGGAGCTGCTGTTCCAAAATAAACAAAGAAAAGCGAGCCCGCTAATTGGGGCTCGCTTTCTTTTTTCGTATTAAGTGGTGCGGATGAGAGGACTTGAACCTCCACGATGTCGCCATCACAGGCTTCTGAGACCTGCGCGTCTGCCAGTTCCGCCACATCCGCAGGTGTAAATTCATTATGCGAATGGGCTCAGACAGTGTCAAGAAAGCATGATGTGTCGGCAAGTGACGCGTTAACGATTGTCGATCACGCGTCGCCCAACTCGTCGTCCGCGATAACGCAGGAAGTTGTTCTGCGCTGCGCGATTTCGCCGGTTACGCAATACCAGATCATTATTGTCGAAATGACGATTGCGGCGCATGCCCAGGAAATTACTAACCCTATTGCTTCGTGGTCCGCGACCGTCCCAGCGTCCGCCGCTGGCGTCGTGGCAGTTTCTGAACTTTGCGCATTTCCTGTCGTAATGAGACAACCTCGTCGTGCGATTAGGCCAACCTATATTTCCGACATTGCCTCTCCCCTGACCGCGGCCGCGACCCTGCCCCAATGCAGTTGCCGGGATGGCCATCGCCAACAGTAAACCCATGACGATGATCCCAAAAGAAAGTTGCC